>JBKPRM010000129.1:0-7748 GCA_046734555.1 Actinomycetota bacterium
TAGAGACGGAGGTCGGGGCCGTCGAGGGTGCCATCGCGCGCGATCGCGGTCACGAGGTAGCGGGGCGCACCCGCGTCGTCGAGCGCGGCGACCGTCGGCTCGAGCTCGGGACCCTCCTCCTGCCAGCCTTTCACCATCACGTGGCCACCTCGCACGTCGATCGCGACCAGGATCCGTTCCGCGAACTCCTCCACGGCGCGGGCGACGAAGCTCGGGTCGAGGGCGGCCGCGGTCCCGAGGATCGCGCGAGCGGCGCCGAGCTCGAGCATCGCCTTGATGTCGGCCACCTCGCGCACACCGCCACCGGCCTGGACGGGGATCGCGACCGCCTGGCAGATCTCACGGAGCACCTCGCGGTTGTCGCCCTGCTCGAGCGCGGCATCCAGGTCGACGACGTGGAGCCGGCGGGCGCCCTCCTCTTGGAAGCGGGTCGCCACCTCGACGGGATCGTCGGCGTAGGCGGTCTCGGTCTCGGGGTCCCCGCGCAGCAGGCGTACCGCACGCCCGGCACGCAGGTCGATCGCGGGGATCACGATCACGCCGCGACCTCCCGAACGATGTTGGCGTAGAGCTGCAGCCCCACGGCGCCCGACTTCTCGGGGTGGAACTGCGTGGCGAACACGTTGTCGCGGGCGACGACCGAGCTGAACGCGCGACCGTGCTCCGTGGCGCCGACCGTCTCGGGACCGAGGTCCGGGGCGAACGAGTGGACGAAGTAGAACGAGCTGCCGTCGTCGAGGTCGGCCGCGAACGGGTGACGACGGCCGGCCCACGACACGGTGTTCCACCCCATGTGCGGCACGCGGACCGAGGTCGGCAGGCGGCGCACGCGCCCGGGCAGGACGCCGAGCCCGGGCTCGTCGTCTTCGTCGCTCCCCTCGAACAGGACCTGCATCCCCACGCACACCCCGATCACGGGGCGGCCGGCCGCCACGGCATCGCGGATCGGCGCCTCGAACCCCGCGTCGCGCACGGCACGAGCGCACTGGCCGAAGTGTCCGACGCCGGGGATCAGTACGGCGTCGGCGTTCCCGATCGCATCCGCGTCGGAGACCACGCGTACGCCCGCGCCGACGTGCTGCAACGCGCGTGACACGGAGTGGAGGTTGCCGCTGCCGTGGTCGAGTACCGCGATCGTCGCGGTCACGAGAGCGTCCCCTTCGTGGAGGGGATCCCGCCGCGGCGGGTCTGTGCACACGCCTGCCCGAGCGCGTTCGCGAGCGCCTTGAACGTGGCCTCGCAGATGTGGTGTGGCGAGCGGCCGTACCGGAGGTGCACGTGCAGCGTCAGCTCCGCGCTCTGCGCGAACGCCCGGACGAAGTCTTCGAGCAGCCCGGTATCGAACCCGTTGATCGTCTCGTACGGGACGGGCACCTCGTAGACCACGAAGGCCCGACCCGACAGGTCGAGGCTCACCTCGACCGCGGTCTCGTCCAGCGGCACGACGATCGACGCGAACCGTTGGACGCTCGCCTTGTCGCCGATCGCATCCCGCAGCGCCTGTCCGACCGCGATGCCGCAGTCCTCGACGGTGTGGTGGCCGTCGACGTCGAGGTCGCCCGTACAGGTCACCGAGAGATCGAAGCCGGCGTGCTTGCCGAGCTGCTGCAGCATGTGGTCGAAGAAGGGCATGCCCGTGTCGGCGGTCGCCTCGCCCGAACCGTCCAGTTCGAGCGCGACCCGGATGTCGGTCTCCTTCGTCGAACGGGCGACGGTTCCGGATCGGCTCACGGGGCGAGCACCACCTTGATCGCGTCGAGGAACCGGTCGGTCTCGCGCTCGGTCCCGGCGGTGACGCGGAGCGCGTTGGGCACGACCGCGCTCAGGTCGCGGATCAGCACACCGCGATCGAGCAACGCGTTCCATACGGCTGTCGCGTCGCCCGGCGGGACGAACAGCACGAAGTTCGCGTCGCTCGGGAAGACCGTCACGCCCGGGATCGACCGGAGCTCCCGCGTGATGCGGTCACGCTGCACGCGGATCGCGCCGAGCAAGGCCGAGGCGTCGTCGCGGTGGCGCAGCGCCACGAGCCCGGCCGTCTGGGTCAGCGCCGACAGATGGTACGGCAGGCGGACGCGACGCAGATCGTCGATGACCCCCGACGACGTGAGGACGTACCCGAGCCTGACCCCCGCGAGGGCGAACGCCTTGGAGAACGTCCGCGTGATCGCGATGTTCGGGTGGCTCGCGATCAACGCCTGCGCCGATCCGGCGGGCGCGAACTCGCCGTAGGCCTCGTCGACGATCACGAGCGCGTCGGGCAGCGCCTCGGCCAGCGCGACGATCGCCGACAGCGGCTGGGCGTTGCCCGTCGGGTTGTTCGGCGAGCAGACGAACACGATGTCGGGTGCGGCGCCGACGGCCGCAGCGACCTGGCCGTCGCCGAGCACGAAGTCGTCGCCCAGCCGCAACTCCTCGATGTCGGTGTAGGTGAGCGCGGCGAGCCGCCGGTGTACGAGGTAGGTGGGTTCGAAGACGACCGCGCGCCGGCCGGGCCCGCCGTAGGCCTGGAGGAGCTCGGTAAGGATCTCGTTGGAGCCGTTGGCCGCCCAGACCCCCTCGACGGGGTGCATCGCCGTGGCTGCGAGCTCGCGGAGCAGCGTGCGCATCGTCCCGTCGGGGTAGCGGTGCAACGGCAGCTCGCGGACCGCCGACGCGAGCTCGTTCAGGAACGCGTCCGGCAACGGGTGCGGGCATTCGTTCGTGTTCAGACGAACGGGCACGTCGGGCTGCGGCGACTCGTAGGGCTCGATGTCGCGGAGTCCGGGGCGGGGCGCGGCGCCGACGCTCATGCCCGCCCGGCCTCCTCGGCGCGCGCGTCCATCGCCTTCGCGTGGCCGACGAGCCCTTCGGCTCGCGCGATCGCCGAGGTACCGGGGGTGAAGCGACGCGCCGCTTCGGGCGACATCTCGATCACGGAGCTCACCGTGACGTAGTCGGCCGCACGCAGCCCGCTGGAGAACCGGGCCGTGCCGGCGGTCGGCAACACGTGGTTCGACGCGACCCCGTAGTCGCCGTAGGGGACCGCGGTCCACGGGCCGAGGAAGACCGCGCCGGCGTTGCGGATCCTCGGCACGAGCGCATCGGGGTCCGGGACGAGGAGCAGCACGTGCTCGGCTGCGACGTCGTTGACCGCGTCCACGGCGTGGTCGAGGTCGCGCACGAGGATCAGCTTCGTGTGCTTCGCGGACTGCTCCAGGATCTGGGCGCGACCCGCCTTCGGCACCTCTTGCTCGAACGCGGCGGTCACGCGGTCGAGCAGGTCGTGGTCCGGGGTCAAGAAGTAGGTACGTGCCTGGGGGTCGTGCTCCGCCTGCGCGATCAGGTCGAGCGCCACGGTGCGCGCGTCGACGTCGCCGTCCGCGACGATCGCGAGCTCCGAGGGGCCGGCGAGGCCGTCGATCCCGACGAACCCGGCGACCTGGCGTTTCGCTTCGGTCACGTACACGTTGCCCGGGCCGACGATCCGGTCGACGGCGGGGATCGATTCGGTGCCGTAGGCCATCGCCGCGACCGCCTGGGCGCCGCCCGTCTTCGCGACGTCGGTGGCTCCCGCCCGCCTGGCGGCGTACAGCACGGGGGCGGGCACGATGCCGTCGCTTTGTGCCGGCGTGCACACGACGATCTCTTCGACCCCGGCGACGACCGCCGGCACGACCGTCATCGCGACAGTCGAGGGATAGCGAGCCCGACCGCCCGGCACGTAGCAGCCCACGGTCCGCAGCGGCCGGACGATCTCGCCGTAGCGCACGCCGTCGTGCTCGTGCCACCACTCGCGGGGGGTCTGGCGTGCCGCCAGGTCGCGCAACCGTTCGATCAGGTCATCGAGGGCGACCCGCAGCTCCGCCGGTGTCTCGCGCTCCGCCGCCGTGAACTCCTCGTCGGTCACGAGGATGCCGCTGCCGGACAGATCGACGCCCTCGAACTTCATCGCGAGCTCCATCAGGACCTCGTCGCCCTCGACGAAGACGCGCTGCAGGATCTCGCGCACGGTTTCGGCCGTCGCGGGATCGATCTCGAGCTTGGTGGGCTCGAGCCGCCCGCCCCGCTCGCGCAGGTCGAGGAGCGTGAGCATCACGACTCCTCGGCGAGTGGCGGATGGTCGTTCGGGGGCGGGGCCGCGGTGCGGGGAGCGCGGCCTCGAGACCAGATGACCCAGCCGCACACACCGACCGTGAGCGCGGCGACGGCGAAGGTCGCCAACGACAACAAGAAGGTGGCGTCGCGGTCCATGGGAGGACGCCAGGGTACCGGAACGCCCTGGCCAACGACCCCTCGCTCGGGTGGCTTCCCCACCGACGACGGTGGTGCTGCCGACCTCGCCTCGGGCCGGCGATGTCCCTACGCTCTCGGTGTGGAGATGGGATCAGCACCACCCGAGGCCCTGCAGCTGCGCGGCGTGCGCAAGACGTTCGAGGCGACCGACGACGAACAGGTGCCGGTCCGGGCGCTCCGCGGCGTCGATCTCGATGTGGAGCACGGCGCGTTCATCGCCGTCATGGGCCCGTCCGGGTGCGGCAAGTCAACCCTCTTGAACCTCGTCGCGGGTCTCGACGCGCCGACCGACGGTGAGATCGTCATCGCCGGTGAGCCGATCGCGGGACTGTCGGACGACGACCTCGCTGTGATGCGGCGACGCCATATCGGGATCGTCTTCCAGTTCTTCAACCTGCTCGAGGGGATGACGGTTCGCGAGAACGTGGCTCTCCCGGCCGTCGTCGCCGGCCGCTCGCGGGCACAGGCCGAGTCGCGCGCGATGGATCTGCTCGACCTGCTCGGGATCGCGGACAAGGCGGGCCGGGCGCCGGGGCTCCTGTCGGGCGGACAACGCCAGCGCCTCTCGATCGCGCGAGCGCTCGCGAACGAACCGACGCTGCTGCTCGCCGACGAGCCGACGGGATCGCTGGATTCCGTCGGCGGCCGCGAGATCCTCGAGCTCTTCCGCCGGCTCCACGACGGCGGCCAGACGATCGTGATGGTGACCCACGACGACGACGTCGCCGCCTCTGCCGACCGGATCGTCCGGATGAAGGACGGTCGGATCGACGACGGCATCGAGGACGATCGCGGTGGTGGCGACGGCGTGTTCGGGGTGTTGCCGGAGGTCGCCGACCCATGAGCGGTGTCGGGATGCGCGCGCGCGCCGACCTTCGCAGCCGGCTCGCCTCGGTCGTCATCCTGACCCTGGCGGCGGGGCTCGTCGGGGCCGTCGCGATCAGCGCCTTCACCGTCGCTCGTCGCTCCGACTCCGCATACCTCCGGTCCCGGGAGGCGTCGAACGAGCCCGAGGCGTTCGCGGCGGGGTGCGACAACGGGCTGTTCCCACCGCTTCCGGTCGAGCGGGTCGCATCGCTCGACGTGGTCGAGTCCTCCGAGCGGTTCATGTTGGTCAACCCGGTCGGCTCCTACGTCGCCGACGGGAAGACGTCGTTGTTCGGCGACTCCGATGCGTTCGAGGCGGGCCTCATCGCACCGGAGATCCCGGATCAGACGACCCCGATGCGAGTGATGGAAGGGCGGTTGCCGCAGACGATCGACGAGGCAGCCGTCTCGTGGGGTCCCGGACACGTGCACGCCGACGTCGGCGACACGATCGTCGTACGGATGTTCTCCGACGAGGTGCGGCCGGAGGATCTCTTCTCGGGCGGGAAGGCGCCCCCCCAAGCGTTCGACCCGGACATCAAGCTCACCGTGACGGGCATCGTGCTAACACCCAACGACCTCGGCGGGACCGACAGTACGATCGTCACGACCTACCCCTTCTACGAGGCGCACAAGGACTCGGCGCTCGCGTGCGACGCGGTTGCGGTGCACCTCCGCAACGGACTGGACGACATCCCGAGGTTCGGTGATGCCATCAATCAGATCGAGCCCGGCGCGTTCTTCTTCGACATGACGCAGGAGGCGGTGATCGCCGGGCGCTCGACGCACCTGCGCGCGATCATCACGCGGCTGTTCGGCTGGCTGGTCGTGATCGCAGGGCTGCTCGTGGTCGGGCAGGCGCTCGTCCGCCGGACGGTGCTCGCCGCGACCGAGGATCCGATCCTGCGCGCGCTCGGCATGTCGAGATGGCAGATCACGCGGGTGGCGCTCGTGACCGGTGCGATCGTCGGCATCGGCGGCGCCGTGATCGCGGTCGCCGTATCGGCCGCGATCTCGCCGTTCGCGATCGTCGGCCTCGCGAAGATGCTGGATCCCGTGACGGGTGTCTACGTCGATCCGACCGTGACCGTCGCCACCGCCGTCATGATCGTGGTGGTCGTGCTACTGCTCACCGGGGTCCCGGCGTGGCGGCTCGCCGCGGCCCGCGGCGGCGTCGCAGGCGCCGCCGAGCTGACGGGGTCGTCCAGCCCGTCGCGCGTGGCGTCGGCCTTCGCCGCATCGGGGCTCCCCGTGTCGGCCGTGGCCGGCGCCCGGCTCGCACTCGAACCGGGGCATGGCCGAACCGCCACCCCCGTGCGCAGCGCCATCGTCGGACTCGCGCTCACCGTCGCAGCGATGACCGCGGCGTTCGGCTTCGCCGCGAGCATGCGGCATTTCGTCACGACGCCGGAGCTCTGGGGCCTGACCGGCGATTTCGGGACCGGCAGCCCGTTCTCGGGTGAGCGGTTCGCCAAGGAGGCGGTGCCGCTGCTTCAGGGCGATCCCGGCCTGAGTGACCTCACCGTCGGCAACTTCCAGAACTCGGTCTACCTGCAGTCGGGAAGCACGGTCATCGCAGCCAACGCCTGGGGCCTGTCGCCCCTGAAGGGAGACGCGGTCGTGCCGACGATGCTCGCCGGTCGCTGGCCTGAACGCGACGACGAGATCGCGCTCGGGGCGGTCACGCTGCGCGGGTTGGGCGCCCACGTTGGCGACGTGGTGCACGTTTCGGCCGGGGCGGGATCGGCCGACCTGACCGTCGTCGGTGAGCCCGTCTTCCCCGACTTCGGGTTCGGTCCCGGCTTCGGGCAGGGAGCGGGGATGACGTACGACGGGCTGAAGCGCTTCTATCCAGATGCGCAGATCGCGCTCGCGCTCGGCCGCTTCGCACCCGGCGCTGACAAGCACGCCTTCCTCGAACGGGTGAACCCCACGCTGAAACCACTCGGCGCGGCGTTCCAGCCGGGCGACCTCGCCGCTCTCGGCGACTCGACGAAAGAGGCGCAGCGCTCGGAGAACGTGCCGCTGGCGCTCGCGACGTTGTTCACGGTGACGGCGCTCGCGACGCTCGTCCACGTGCTGATCACATCGGTGCGGCGCCGTCGGAAGGATCTCGCGGTCCTGCGCACGCTCGGGTTCAAGCGGCGGCAGGTGGCGAGCGCCGTCGCCTGGCAGTCCGTGGTGCTCGCGGTGGTCGCGCTCGTGATCGGCGTCCCCGCCGGCATCCTGCTCGGTCGGTTCGGGTGGTCGATGTTCGCCACGAACCTCGGGGTGGTGTCGGTGCCCGTCGTCGCGTGGAAGCCGGTGCTCGCCGCGATCCCCATCACGATCATGGTTGCGGCCGCGGTCTCCCTCGGGCCTGCCCTCGCCGCACGCCGCACCAGGCCTGCGACGGTCCTTCGAGCCGAGTAGACGATGCGTGCCGCGGGTCGCTGGCTGGTCTGGGGCATCCTGGTGTCCGCGCTCGGTGTCGCGGTCGTGTGGGGGCTCGACGCGCTCTTCGGCCGCGACGTGTCGCCGTGGTTCGGTGCGCTGGCAGGGCTCGTCGCGCTGCCGCCGGCCGTGCTCTCCCTCCGGTCGGCCATCGTCGCGGGGTGGGCCGACGT
>JBKPRM010000130.1:0-1660 GCA_046734555.1 Actinomycetota bacterium
GGGAGGCAGATCCTGCACCTGCTCGACTACGCCTACGACGCGGAGATGGACACGATCGAACCGGCCAAGGACGTCGTGGTCACGATCCCGTGGACGGCGCCCACCGCTGTATGCCGCCTGCTCGCCCCCGACCGTGACCTCGATCTCGACGGCGAGATCGCGGATGGACGGCTGCGGGTCGAGGTCCCGCAGATCGACCCATACGCGGTGCTGGTGCTGCAAAAGGCCACGTCGTGACCCGGCACGACGGTTCGGCCCATCCCCACAAGCCCTGACAACGTTCCCAGAAAGATGATCTCCCTCGCGGACGGACGGCCTCGGCTGATCCTCGACGGGACGTGGCGCTACACATCGGAGGGCGACCAGCACGGAACCGACCTCGGGTGGGAGCGCGCCGATTTCGACGCGTCGCGATGGCGCGAGATGCAGCTGCCGACCAACTGGTACCGGACGGAGGTCGGCGACTTCTTCGGCGCGGTGTGGTTCCGGCGGGAGTTCCGGGTGCCCGGCGAGCTGCGCGGGTCCCGGTTGTTCCTCCGGTTCAGCGCCGTCGACTACATCGCCGACGTCTGGCTGAACGGCTCCTACCTCGGCCGCCACGAGGGCATGTTCAACCCGTTCGAGTTCGATGTCACCGATCGGGTCGACCTCGACGGCATCAACGTGGTGGCCGTGCGCGACGACGCGCCGCGCGACGAGACCGAGTACGTCCAGGTCGACTTCGCGGAGGCTCCCCTGTCGACCGCGTTCCGGACGCACCAGGCGTTGGCGATCTCGCAGGTCAAGGGGCACATGATCGACGCGATGCACCGACCGGGCGCGATGACGTCGATGCGTTCGGACGGGAACACCGGGGGCATCTGGGACAGCGTCGAACTCATCGCGAGGCCCGACGTGTACGTCGACCTCGTCACGGTCACGACGCGGATCGTGATGGCGACCGATCGTACGACGAGGCGGGATGGACCCGACGGGACAGCGCTCGTGAGCCTCGACGTCGCGGTGTGCAACGCGACCAGCGAACCCCTCGAGACGGAGATCGCACTGACGATCACGGGCGACGGACGTCACGAGCACCGCCGAGAGGTCGTCCTGCCGCCTGGTCGTTCGATCCACAAGGTCGTGACGACGGTTCCCGACCCGAAGCTGTGGTGGACGTGGGATCGAGGAGAGCCGCATCTCTACACCGCGTCGGTCTCGGTCGCAGGCGACACCGTGCACCAGCGCTTCGGCATCAAGGAGCTCGTGCACGACGAGGCGACCGGGCAGTGGTTCCTGAACGGCGAGCGGCTGTTCTTGCGAGGGATGCGCTACATCTCGAGCCAGTGGATGAGCGAGGCGAACGCGGCGATGTGGGCCGAGGACCTCATGCAGATGCGCGACATGCAGATCAACGCCATCCGGATCGGGAGCCATGTGGAGAAGGACGGCTTCTACACGATGTGCGACGAGATGGGGTTCCTCGTATGGCAGGTTTTCCCGTTGCACTACTGCGTGAGCGACACGGACGACATGATCGAACGCGCGAGCGACATGATCCGCGACATGGGTCAGATGCTGACGAATCACGCGAGCATCGGCGTGTGGTCGGTGTTCAAGGAGCCCGAGGTCTATCTGCTCCCCTACATGCCGAACAACTATCACCGCCTCTGTCCGGTCC
>JBKPRM010000131.1:0-5462 GCA_046734555.1 Actinomycetota bacterium
CGGTCGCGGAGTCGCACCTTGAGTTCCTCGATGTCGTCGTCGCTCGCCGCATCGCCGTCGGGCAGCATGGGTGGTCCGAAGGCGATCGCGAGCGTCGGCCGCCACGGTGGTCCCCATCGGAGGCCGCTGCGCGGCCAGCGCTCCTGGGTTCCCCACACGCCGACGGGGACGACCGGCGCGCCGGTCGGCAGGGCCAGCCGTGCGAACCCTCCCCGGATCCGTTCGAGCGTCTCCGGGCGACGGTTGACCTCGCCTTCAGGTGCGATCGCCACGACCGAGCCTTCGCGGAGGGCCTCCAGCGCCGCGTCGAGCGCTGCCGCGTCGCTCTCGCCGCGCTTGATCGGGATCTGGTCGAACGTGCGAAGGACCCAGCCGTGGAACCGCCGGCCGAAGAACTCCGCCGCCACGAGGAACCGAACGGGCCGTTTGACCCGCCGCGCGTAGGCGATCGCGAGGATGGGTCCATCGAGCGAACTCAGATGATTGAACGCGAGGAGCGTGGGGCCTCGCGCGGGGACGTGCTCGATCCCGGTCACGCGGACGCGGAACAGCAACCGCAGGAGGGGACCCACGACCGGCAGGCTGAAGCGCCACCATGGGTTGAGCTCGCCGGTCGGCATCGTGGCGATGCTACGCCCCGTCGCCGACGGGCGCGTCACCGGTCGAACGCGATCACGGTACGGATCACCTCGCCCGCGAGCATCGCGCGGAACGCTTCCGCCAGCGCTTCGTCGGTGAACGGGGCCACCGTGGTGATCAACGCACCGAGATCGAGATCACCCGCCGCCGCGGCGTCGAGCCAGGTGGTGAAGTCCTCCGGAAGCGGGTCACCGCCGTCGGTGACCTTCAGCGTGATCTTTGCCGGATACGCCCCGCCGCTCGTGGCCTCGCCCCAGTCCAAGGTGACCGTGCTGTCGGGCGCCGGAACGCCGATCGCGACCGCCGTGCCGGCCCGCGCCAGCATCGCGACGGCCTGCGACACGACGTTGGCTTGCCCCGTCGCCTCGAACGCGACGTCGACGCCGGTGTCGGTGAGGGAGCGAACCGCTGTGACCGCGTCGTCGACGCCGGCGTCGATCACGTCGGTTGCGCCGAGGTCTCGCGCGATGTCGAGCTTGGAAGCGATGCGGTCGATCGCGATCAGCCGTTCCGCGCCCGCGAGCTTGGCGCCGAGCAACGCCGACAGACCGATGCCGCCCAGGCCGATCACGGCGACCGCGTCGCCGCGGCGCACCGGGGCGGTGTTCACCGCGGCGCCGACGCCGGTCGACGCGCCGCACCCGAGCAGGCACGCCCGTTCGAGGTCGAGGCCCACCGGCACCCTGAACACCTGTGCCGCGTGCACCACCGTGTGGGTGGCGAGCGAGCCGATCGACAGCGTCCCGGTCAGCTGGCTGCCGTCAGCGGCGTGCATCCGTGGCGGCTGTTCCCACCAGTGCGCGCACTTGCGCGGCCGCCCCCGCTCGCACGCGACGCACGAACCGCACGGCACGGCCCAGGCGAGCACGACCCGGTCGTCGACGCCGACGTGTGTCACGCCGTCGCCGACCATCTCGACGATGCCGGCTCCCTCGTGCCCGAGCAGCATGGGGAACGGGGAACCCCAGTTCCCGTGCTGGATGCTCCACAGATCGGAGTGGCACACACCGTTGGCGACGACGCGCACGAGCACCTCGCCGGGACCGGGATCGTCCACGACGATCGGTTCGATACGTGCGGGGGCGCCCAGGCCCGACACCACGACGCCGTGGGCTTCGCGCATCTCAACCTTCTTCCATGGTTCGCGGCCGACGCGCATGCTAGCGTCCGGCCGATGGACGTCGGTGGGCTCCGCGACCTGGTCGCCGCGCGTAGGGACGAGTTCCTCGCGGAGTTGGAATCGATGGTCAACATCGATTGCGGCTCGTATTCACCGGCCGGCGTCAACAAGGTGGTCGACCGCTGCCAGCAACGGTTCCTCGACTTCGGTTGGGAGGTTGACCGCCGAAGCGACCCCGAGGGTCGGTTCGGTGACCTGCTGATCGGTCGTCTCTCGGGAGCGGGCGGGCGGCGGATCTTGCTGGTGGGCCACACGGACACCGTCTTCGATGACGGCACGGTCGACGCGAGGCCGTTCTCCGTCGAGGGGTCGATCGCCCGCGGCCCGGGTGTCTCCGATATGAAGGGCGGGTTGCTTGCGGGGTTCTTCGCGACGCACGCCCTGCACGACGCGGGCAGCGACCCCTTCGGCCGCATCACCTACGTGTGTAACCCCGACGAGGAGATCGGCTCCACGTTCTCGGGACCGGTGATCCGCGAGCTTGCGGGCGAGCACGACGTCGCGTTCGTGCTCGAGGGTGCGCGAGCCAACGGCGACATCGTGTCCGCGCGCAAGGGCGTGACCGACTACACGCTGACGGCCAACGGCCGAGCAGCGCACGCAGGCGTCGAGCCCGAGAAGGGACGCAGCGCGATCGCACGGGCGTCCGCCCTCGTCACCGAGCTGCAAGCGCTCAACGGCCGTTGGCCCGGTGTGACCGTGAACGTTGGCACGATCGAGGGCGGCACGCGCACGAACGTCGTGCCCGAGCGATGCCGGATCGAGGTCGACCTGCGTTCCCCGGAGACCGCGAGCCTCGAGGACGCCGAACGCGAGATCGAGCGCCTCTGCGCCGAACCCGTGGTCGAGGGCGTGAGCGTTGCGGTGCATCGTGACAGCTGGCACCGGCCGATGGAGCGCACCGCGCAGATCGCGGCGCTCGCCGCCCAGGCCGTCTCGCTCGCTGCCGACCTCGGGTTCGACCTGCGCGACGCTGCCACCGGCGGCGCCTCCGACGCCAACACGATCGCGTCGGCGGGCACCCCCGTGCTCGATGGGCTCGGTCCGATCGGCGGCGACGACCACTCACCTGCCGAGTGGCTCGATCTCGACAGCATCGTGCCGCGCACCGCGTTGCTCGCCGGGTTGATCGGGTCCTCGTGAACGAGCGCGACCGCTGGGTCGACGACCTGCATCCCGAGGCATACAAGACGCTCGTCGAAGGCGTGCCGGCGATCCTCTACATCGACCGCCCGGACGAACTCTCCACCAACCTGTACACGAGCCCGCAGGTCGAGCCCATCCTCGGCTTCACCGTGAACGAGTGGCGCGCCGATCCCGAGCTGTGGCGTAAGCAGCTGCACCCCGACGACGTCGAGCGGGCGCTCGAGACGCACCGCGCGTCGAACACCGGCGAGAGCCCCTACCTCGACGAGTACCGGATCCGGACCAAGGACGGGCGAACGTTGTGGATCCACGACGAGGCGTGGCCGGTCCTTGCCGAGGACGGCTCGATCTTGTTCTGGCGCGGCGTGATGCTCGACATCACCGACCGGAAGGAGGCCGAGGAGAAGCTCCGGTGGAGCCTCGACGTCCTTCGCCACACGCTGCAACAGCGCCGCGAGCTCGCGCAGCGGCTGCAGCACGCACAGGAGTTGGAGCGTCGCCAGATCGCAGCCGACATCCATGACGATCCGATCCAGGTCATGAGCGCGGTCGACATGCGGCTGCAGATGCTGCTGGAGTTCCCCGACTCGGTGACGGCCGAGGTGATCGGCGAGGTGGAGCAGGAGGTCGGCGAGGCGATCGCTCGGCTGCGCTCGCTGTTGTTCGAGCTCCGTCCGACGGCGCTGGACCGTGACGGCCTGGCCGCCGCGCTCCGTCTCTACGCGGAGCACACGGCGAAAGCAGCCGGGTGGACCGTCGAGGTTCTCGATTCCCTCGACGAGGAGCCCGACGCCGACGTCGCCGCGCTGCTCTACCGGATCGCGCAGGAGGCGATCGTCAACGCTCGCAAGCACGCCGAGGCATCGGCGCTGCAGATCGAGGTTGCCGGCGCCGCGGACGGCACGGTGGTGCGGGTGATCGACGACGGCGTCGGCTTCTCACCGGACCTGACCTCCGCGCCCGAACCGGGGCATCTGGGCCTCACCACGATGGTCGAGCGCGCCGAGCTCGCCGGCGGCTGGGTGCGCGTGCTGAGCAAGCCGGGGGCGGGCACCACGGTCGAATGCTGGTTGCCCGCGGACGTCGTCGCGTCGGACCCGACCCTTGGCGAACCGTCGTCTCCCGACGGCTAGACCGCTGCCGGAGCCCGTTCGATCGCGAGGCCGCTCACCGGGTCGAAGTAATGGAACCGCGCGGGGTCGACCGTCAGTCGCACCTCGCGTCCCGGCTGCACCTTCGAGCGAGCGTCGACCCGTGCGCAGAACACCGCGACCGGTGAGTCGTCGGCGAGCAGCCGGATCTCTTCGCCTTCCTCGTCCGTGGCAGCGGCGATCTCTTCCATCGCCACCGGCGGCGCGTCGACCCGGAACAACACGTTGACCTCCGAGCCGAGCTCCTCGGTCACGTCGGCGCGCACCTCGATCACCGGGAGTTCGTCCTCGTGGCGAACGTCGGCGTCCTCCATGTCTGCCGGTCTGATCCCCACGATGACGGAATCGCCGTGGGAGCCGCCGAGCGTGCCGCCCGCGATCGGGATCTCGAAGCCGCCGAAGCGCAGGTGTCCGTCGGCCACATCCGCTTCGACCAGGTTCATCGGCGGCGCGCCGATGAACGCGGCGACGAACAGGTTCGCCGGATGCATGTAGAGGTTCTGGGGCGAGTCGACCTGCTGGAGCACGCCGTCGCGAAGCACCGCGACCCGGTCGCCGAGCGTCATCGCCTCCACCTGGTCGTGGGTGACGTAGATCGTGGTGGTGCCGAGACGCTCGTGCAGCCGTTGCAGCTCCGCGCGCATGTGGATCCGCAGCTTCGCGTCCAGGTTCGACAACGGCTCGTCCATCAGGAACGCCTTTGGCTCGCGGACCATCGCCCGTCCGATCGCGACCCGCTGCCGCTGCCCGCCGGACAGCTCCGAAGGCTTGCGCTCCATCATGTCTTGCAACCCAAGGATCGCTGCGACCTCACGCACCCGGTCGCTTCGCTCATCCTTGGCGACGTGCGCGAGCTTGAGTCCGAAGCCGAGGTTCTGCTCCACCGTCATGTGCGGGTACAAGGCATAGTTCTGGAACACCATCGCGATGTCGCGCGCCTTCGGCTCGAGGTCGGTCACCTGCTCGGTGCCGATCTCGATCTCGCCCGCGGTCACGTCCTCGAGGCCCGCGATCATCCGCAGGATCGTCGACTTGCCGCACCCCGACGGGCCGACGAGCACCATGAACTCGCCGTCGTCGACACGCAGCGACACGTCGTCGACCGCGATCACGTCCCCGAATACCTTGCTGATCCGGTCAAGGACGATCTCTGCCATCAGGTCTCCTTCCGGCCGGAAGTGTGGCCGCTCAGTCGAGCATGGGTCAAGCGGTCGCGGGCGGCCGCCCGCGCGGAGGCGCTGGCCCCCAGGGCGTCCAAGCCGATCAGCGCCGCGCCGACGATGGGTGGTCCGGTCACCCGCCGGATCGTCGCACGAGGGGCCACTGCAACCAGCCCGTTGTGGATC
>JBKPRM010000132.1:0-5630 GCA_046734555.1 Actinomycetota bacterium
CTGGCCGATCGCGTCGGCCTGCGACCCCATCGAGTTGATCGTCGCGCGGGTCGCCGGCTCCAACCCCTGGTTCACCCACGCGTCGAAGATGGGTTCCCGGACGCTTCGCAACGCGAACGACGCCCACATCATGAGCAGCGCCAGCCAGAACACGCCCGCGAGGCCGAACGCGACGACCGACGCGATCAGGGCGACGTCGATCCACCGCAGGATGCGCGCGACATGCGCGTGACCGTTCAGGTGCGTCCGGCGCTTCACCACGGCGATGCCGGCGATCCCGAGGATCAGCGCGACGCCGTCGATCGCCGCGTACCACAGGATCGGATCCGCATCGCCGAGCGAGGGAAGCCCGATGTCCCGGAGGATGTGGAAGTCCGCCAGCCGGTCGAACCCCTCGGTCGATGCGCCGTGCAGCGCGGCGGTGCCGAGGATCAGCAGGAGCACGTGATGAGCTCGCACCTGGCGGACGCCGTCTTTCAGGGTCGTCACGAGGCCGGTCGTCAGCCGCTCGCCGGGCTCGCGGCTGCGAGGCTCGAAGCCGTCCTCGGGCATCACGAAACGCATCACGACCCCGAAGACCACGAGCCCGCTCCCGGCCAGGATGATGGGGAGCCGGTAGTCGACCGTCGCGAGCGCGACGCCGACCAGGATGCCGGCGAGCGACGCGGCGTTCGAGATCTGCGTCCCGCGCAGGTAGTGCGGCCGCGATGCCTCCTCCCCCACCTCATCGGTCAGCCAGGCGACGTCCGCGCCGCTCTGGAACGAGGCGAAGACACCCCACAGCACCTGGGACAGCGCTGCGACAGCGAACGAGCTCGCCAACCCCAGCACGATGAACGCGACGCCTGAACCGGCCAGCCCGATCGCGACCGACAGCCGCCGGCTGATCGTGTCCGCGACGACGCCGGTGGGGATCTCGCACACCAGGTATGTCCCCTCGAGGATCGTGCCCAGCAGGAGCAGTTGCAACGGTTCCAGGTGCAGCGTGAGCACCACGAAGATCGAGTAGATCGTGAAGATCATCCGGAACAAGAAGCCGTCGCCCGCGCTGTAGATCGCGTAGGCGGTCGCTGCGTTCCTCCTCATCGGCGTGTCCTCGGTGTTGGACGCGCTCCGTCAGCGACCCGAGGTGCGGAAGGGCCGAGCGACGAGATCACGCGTCGACGAAGCGGGCTCTCCCGAGAGCCCGCACGAACCGTGATATGTCGCTAGGGGGTTCGCAAGTCCCCGGCATGATGCCGGGCGTTCACTCGGCGGTCAAGCGCCCCGCGCTCGCCCGCGTGAATATCCCGACGCGGAATCCGACCTCCGTGGTCGCTTCGCGACGACCGCGCTCGCCGAAGAAGAAGCCGAGCAGCGCTCGTGCCTCGTCGATGTCGTCGAACCGGAACGACGTCTCGATGGCCCGCTGATCGAAGCCGAGCGCCCGCCAGAACGAGGGATCGGCGGTGATGTCGTCCGCGGCGAGGGCCGAGAACCCGTCGCCGCCGAGGTTATCGACGATCGCGAGCGGCCCACCCCGCGTGACCACTCGGTCGAGCTCCGCGATCCCCGGCCTCGGGTCCCACTCGCGCGAGAAGAAGTACGCCCACGTCGCGTACGCGCCGGCGAAGGAGCCTCCCGGGAACGGGAGACGCTCCGCATCACCTCGAACCCAGCGGAGCGACCGCCTTCGATCGATCATGCGCGCATCGGGCTCGAGCGCGACGATATCGCGGCCGGTAGCGAGCCGTTCGGCCGTGAAGCCGTCGCCGGCGCCGACGTCGAGCACCCTGCCGGCGGGCAACAGGTCGTCGAGTGCCTCGATCACGGTGCCGGCGCGGTCCATCGCCCGGCGTTCGAGCGCGAACATCGCGGGATCCTCGCCGCCGTAGAACGGGATCACGGTCACGCAGCTACCACCGTTCGCGATGCACGACCTCGCCGAAGGCGCGTCGGTCCGGATCGGCGACCGGCGCCAGCGGCCGCTGCGGATACCCGAGCGAGAGCAGGACCACCGCCTCGCGATCGCTGGGGAACCCGAGCAGCTCGCGAGCGGCACCTTGGGAGCCGACCGACGAATGGCAGCTCCCGATCCCGAGATCGGCGGCCGCGACCATCATGCTCATCGCGGCCTGGCCCAGATCGAACGCGAACGTCTCTCGCGAGTCGGCCTCGTTCGACGCGGGGACGAGCAACGCGATGGCCGCCGCCGCGCCGCGGATGTGCGATCCGTACCGCCAGAGATCGGCCATCCGCTCCAGGCGGTCCCGCTCGGTCACGACGATGAAGTCCCACGGCTGCTCGTTCATCGACGACGGTGCGCGGCGGGCCGCCTCGACGATGCGGTCCAGGTCGCTCGGATCGATCGAGCGATCGGTGTAGCTGCGGGTGTTGCGCCGCGACCTGATCGCGTCCCACGTCTCCATCGGTGTCTCCTCTCCTCGCGTCGTCAGCTGTCGAAGCCGAGCCCGACCGCGTCGAGCAGCTTCAGCCATGGCCCTCGTCGACCCTTCCGCCGGTCGGCGCGGGCGAGCGCACGACGCGTGACCCACACCCCGGCCGAGCGGAACGGCTCCGGCGGGAACGGCAACGGCTTCGTCCGGACGAGCGAGAGCTGCGTGCGTGCGGTCCGCAGATCGTCAACGAGATCGAGGCAGACGCGGGCACCCCACCGAGTCGCCCCCACCCCGAGGCCGGTGTAGCCGGCCGCGTAGGCGAGCTTGCCATCGAACTCTCGGCCGAAGAACACGCTGAATCGGCTGCATGTGTCGATCGCGCCGGCCCAGGCGTGCGTGAACCGCACCCCCTCCAACTGCGGGAACGTCTCGAAGAAGTGCCCCGCGAGCACGTCGTAGGTCGCATCACGCCGTTCGAACCGCGGATCGACCCCATCGTTCCAGTGATAGATCGCGTCATAGCCGCCCCACAAGATCCGGTCGTCATCGGACAACCGGTAGTAGTGGAACCGGTTCGCCATGTCGGAAAGGCCCTGACGGTTGGACCACCCCACCGCCACCTTCTGGTCGATCGATAAGGGCTCCGTCATCAGGACGTGGTCGTACACGGGCAGGATGTACCGACGGATGGATCGCGTCAGCGGCGGATAGGCGTTGGTGCCGAGGATGACGCGCCTCGCCCGGACACGGCCGATCGCCGTTCGCACGACGAGCGTCTCGCCTTCGTCGTCGATCCCGATCACCGGCGCATGCTCATGGATCCGCACACCCAGCCGTTCCGCGGCATCGGCGAGGCCCCACGCGAGCCGTGCCGGATCGGTCAGGCCCGACCCCGTGCGTTTCCACACGGCTGCCTCGTAGGTCGGCGAGTGCACCTCGGCGCGCACCTCGTCGCGATCGAGGAAAGTCGCCTCGTACCCGAACGCCGAGAGGGTCTCGGCGGCCGACCGGCACCACTCGACGGCGTGCGGCGCGGTCGCCGCCATCATCGAGCCGTTCGTCTCCCAGGAGCACGCGATCCCGCAACGGTCGATCGTCGCGGCGATCTGTTCGAAGTTCTCACGCCCGTCCTGCTCGATACGCTCGATCTCGTCGGGGAAGCGGTGGCGGCCGTTCTCGAGGCCGTGCGTGAGCGACGCGTCGCAGAAGCCGCCGTTGCGTCCCGTCGCGCCGAACGCGATGCGCTCGCCTTCGAGGAGGACCACGTCGCGGCCGGGCGTGTCCTCGACCGCCTGCAGCGCCGCCCAGAGGCCGGTGAACCCACCGCCGACGATCGCCAGGTCGGTCGTGCTCCCACCCTCGAGCGCCGGCCTGGCGGGAGGCCGGTCTGGTCGGTCGAGCCAGAACGGCGTCCACGACGCGTCCGCGTACGCGCGCCGATACCGTGTCTCGACCATCTCGGGAACGCTACGAGACGGCGGGCTCGCCGATCGGCTCGAACCGCTGGAGCGTGTACGGACCGATCGTGACGCCGGTGACCCTGTCGTCGACGCCACGATGGAACTCGACGGGTTCCCCCGACTCCCGCTGGAACCAATCGACGGTGAAGCGCAGCGGGTCGGCGGTCGGCAACAACGTCAGCACCCAGTCAGGCTCGGCTGGATCGAGGAACGTGAGCTTGCCGTCACGCCATTCGAGCCGGGTGAGCATCGCCTCGACCGGCTCCCCGTAGACCCCGAGCAAGGGTTCATACGCCTCGGGCATCGCGTCCGGCAGCTCGTAGGGCTCCACCGCGGCACGCACCGCCTCGAGCGCGATCGCCCCGAGGTCCATCGCGAGCTTCGAGGCCTCCGCGTGTCCGTTGAGGAACGCCATCGCGCCGATCCGTTCTTTCGCGCGGAAACATGCGTTCGTGATGAAGCCGGGGAGGCCTCCGGAATGCTGCAGCCAGACGGTGTCGCCCTTGCGCACCGCGTACCAACCGATCGCCCACGCCTCCTCCCAGGTGTCGCCCTCCAGGTAGCGTGGCCGTTGCATCTCACGGAGCGTCGCGTCGGACAAGACGGTCCGGTGACCCGCCGGCGCCTTCTCCATCGGGAACTGGGCAGAGAGCCACCGGGCGACGTCCTGCACGCAGGACTGCAGTCCTCCCTCCGCGGCCGGGAACTCCGTCAGCACGCCGTACGGGACGAACATGTCGGAGAGCCAACGCGGTTTGTACCCGATCGCGCGCCGCTCGAGGAGCTCCGGCGGCAACGGATGGAACGCGCTCGATGCCATGCCGAGCGGCTCGAGGATCCGGGCCCGGATCGACTCCGGATACGGCCGTCCGTCCAGGCGGGCTACCACCTCGCCGAGCAGCTGGAACGCGAGGTTCGAGTATTTCTGTTGGAGGTTCGGCGGGATCCGCGTCTCGATCTCGGCCGCCCTCGCGAGGTTGGCCACGGCCGAGGACTCATAGATGTCGTGGAACCACCGGGCCCCCGGCGGGTCGCCCATCAAGCCGGACTCGTGCGACAGCATCCGCCGGATCGTCACGGTCTCGATCAGCCCGTGAGGGCTCGACGCATCGTGGAGCTCAGGCAGGAACGCGACCGCCGGATCGTCGAGGTGCAGCTTCCCTTCGTCGCGCAGCTGCAGGATCGCCGTCGCGGTGAACGTCTTCGTGATCGACGCGATCCGGAACAGCGTCTGCGCATCGTGCGGGCGCTTCGTCTCGACGTCGGCGTAGCCGTACCCGAACGACCAGACGAGCTCGTCCTCGGCAACGATCCCCGCGGCGGCACCCGGCAGACGATGTTCCGTGACGAACGCCGCGACCCGTTCCTCGAGCTTGCCGGTCACGTCGGCGATCGCTGCCGCCTTGCCTTCTGCCATCACACCCCCTTGAGGTAGGCCACGGTCTCCGCGAGGCCGTCCTCGAGGTGCGTCCACGGCTTCCACGCGAGCGCCGAAGCGGCGCTCGAGATGTCGAGCGCGATCCGCCGCAGCTCCCCCGGCGGCAGCGGGCCGTGCGCCGGCTCCCGCTCGAACCCGATGATGTCGCCGAGCAGCCGGTATAGGCCGTTCACGCTGGTCTCCAGACCGGTCCCGATGTTCACGAGCTTGCCCGATCCGCGATCGGTGGCCTGCACGAAGGCGTGCACGACGTCGTCGATGAAGACGTAGTCCCGCGTCTGGTTCCCGTCGCCGAAGATCGCCGGGGCCTCGCCGGCCAGCATCTTGGAAGCGAAGATCGACACGACCCCTGCC
>JBKPRM010000133.1:0-3064 GCA_046734555.1 Actinomycetota bacterium
GCGCCCGACGCCTTCTGCATCAGCTGGCCCACGAGGAACCCGATCACGCCCTCCTTCCCGTCGCGGAACTTCTGCACGACATCGGGGTTCTCGGCGATCACCTCATCGGCGAGTGACCCGAGCGCGCCGGTGTCCGAGACCTGACGGAGACCGAGCCGCTCGACCGCCGCATCGATCGATTCACCCGTCGCGAACGCGGCTTCGAGCGCTTGCTTGGCTCCGGCGTTTGAGACCGCGCCGTCTGCAACCAAGCGGACGACCTCGACGACGTGCGCCCAGGTCAGCGCGCCGTCGCCACCGCCCGCGTTCCGCAGCGCCGCGATGTCTTGCGTGATCCAGTTGGCGGCGGGGGCCGGCTCCGCGCCGGCCGCGACCGCGTCCTCGAACAGCGCGACGGCCCCACGGTCCGCGACCAGGACCCGCGCCACCGAGTCCTTCAGGCCGAGCGCTGTCACGTATCGATCGCGGCGAGCGCGCGGCAGCTCGGGAAGCGTCGCGGCGATCTCGTCGACCCACGTGCGGTCCGGCTCCATCGCCGGGATGTCGGGCTCGGGGAAGTACCGGTAGTCGAAGGCCTCCTCCTTGGAGCGCATCGACGTCGTGGCGCCCGCATCCTCATCCCAGTGCCGGGTCTCCTGGGCGATCGCCTCGCCTGCGTCGAGCGCCGCCGTCTGCCGCTCGATCTCGTGTGCGAGCGCGCGCTCGAGCGAGCGGATCGAGTTCATGTTCTTGATCTCGACCTTCGTGCCGAGCGCCTCGGCGCCCTCCGGACGCAGCGACACGTTCGCGTCGCACCGCAGCGACCCTTCCTCCATCTTCACGTCGGAGACGTCGAGCGCCTCGAGCGTCGCGCGAAGCTCCCGCAGGTACGCGGCGGCCTCCTCGGGGGTGCGCATGTCGGGCTCGCTCACGCACTCGACCAACGGCACGCCGGCGCGGTTGAAGTCGATCGTGGCGTACGTGGCGTCGTGGATCCGGCCGGACCCGCCTCCGTGGGACGACTTGCCGGTGTCCTCCTCCATGTGGACACGCGTGATGCCCACCCGCTTCGCCGACCCGTCGGTGAGCTCGATGTCGAGGTGCCCCCCGACGCAGATCGGCAGGTCGTACTGGCTGATCTGATAGTTCTTCGGCATGTCCGGATAGAAGTAGTTCTTCCGGTGGAACAGGGAATGCGGCGCGATCCGGGAGTCGAGCGCGAGCCCGATCTTGATGATCCGAGCGATCGCCTCGCGGTTCGGCACGGGCAGCGTTCCCGGATGGCCGAGACACACCGGGCACGTGTTGGTGTTCGGAGGCGCACCGAAGACGTTCGCACACGGGCAGAACATCTTCGTCGCGGTCGAGAGCTCCACGTGGCACTCGAGCCCGATCACGGCTTCGTACGCGGTCATCGGGTCACCCGCCGGCCATCGTGCCGCCGAGGATCGGCGGACGGAGCCTCAGCGACAGATCGTCCTCGAGCGTGTGGGCGACGCGGAGCAGGGTCGCCTCGTCGAGAGCCGGCGCGGTGAGCTGCACACCGATCGGCAGTCCCGCGTCGTCGAGGCCGCACGGGATGCTGATGGCCGGGACCCCCGAGAGGTTCGCCGGGATCGTGAAGATGTCGTTCAGGTACATCGCCATCGGGTCGTCGGCCTTCTCGCCGATCCGGAACGCGGTCGTGGGCGAGGTCGGCGACACGAGGACGTCGAACCGTTCGAACGCCGCTTCGTAGTCCTTGATCACGAGGGTGCGCACCTTCTGCGCCTGGCCGTAGTAGGCCTCGTAGTAGCCCGCGGACAACGCGTAGGTGCCGAGCATGATCCGGCGCTTGACCTCGGGCCCGAAGGCCTGTCCGCGCGTCGCGAACATCATCGAGATGCTGTCCGCGTGCTCGCCCGGCGCGCGGTACCCGTAGCGCACCCCGTCGTAGCGCGCGAGGTTGGAGGAGCACTCGCTCGGGGCGATCAGGTAGTAGGCCGACAGGGCGTACGCGGCGTGCGGGAGCTCCACGTCCTCGACCTTCGCGCCGAGCTGCTCCAACCGGTCCACCGCCGCGTGCACCGACGCCGCGACGCTCGACTCCACGCCCTCGCCGAACGCCTCCCCGATCACGCCGATGCGGACCCCGGAGATGCCCCCCTCGAGCTCTCGCGCGTAGTCCGGAACCGGAACGTCGAGAGACGTGGCGTCGCGGGGGTCGTTGCCGGCCAGAACCTGGAGCATCGAGGCGGCGTCCCGCACCGTTCGCGTGAAGGTGCCGACGGTGTCGAGCGAGGACGCGAACGCGATCAGGCCGTAGCGGCTGATCCGTCCGTACGTCGGCTTGAGCCCGACCACACCGCACAACGACGCCGGCTGCCGGACGCTTCCTCCGGTGTCGGTGCCGAGCGCCCAGACCGCCTCGCCCGAGGCGACGGCAACCGCGGAGCCCCCACTGGAACCACCTGGGACGCGCTCGAGATCCCAGGGGTTGTGCACGGGACCGAACGCCGAGTTCTCGTTGGACGAGCCCATCGCGAACTCGTCGCAGTTCGTCTTGCCGACGAGCACCGCGCCTGCGCCCGCGAGCCGCATCCACGCCGTCGCGTCGTAGGGCGGCACGTAGTTGTCGAGGATCCTGGAGCCGCAGGTCGTGCGGACACCGTTCGTCGTGAAGACGTCTTTCAACGCGACGGGGACGCCGGCGACAGCCGACTGAGGCGCGCCGGTGGTGAGGTATGCGTCGAGCTCCTGCGCGCGCTCGACCGCGAGCTGCGAGGTCGGTGTGAGGAACGCATGCAGCTGCGGTTCGAGGGCATCGATCCGTGCGTGGGCCGAGCCGAGGATCTCGGTCGCCGACGTCTCCCCCGCCGCGAGCCGCCTGGACAGCTCGGCTCCGGTGAGATCGCAGAGCGCCTCGCTCACGCGCCGGTCTCCGCGATGCGCGGCACGCGGAACCGATCGCCCTCGCGGTCCGGTGCGTTGCGCAG
Organism: Actinomycetota bacterium; assembly: GCA_046734555.1. Taxonomy (GTDB): domain Bacteria; phylum Actinomycetota; class UBA4738; order UBA4738; family HRBIN12; genus AC-51. The sequence goes on from JBKPRM010000133.1 coordinate 2,955, forward strand.
CGCCTCTTCGAGCGGGAGCGACGGCTCCGGCACATCGTCGCGATACACGTTCGCCCGCGGGATCGGCGACGCGGTCGGCTGCACGTCGGCGGCCGCGACCTCCCCAACGC
>JBKPRM010000134.1:0-3362 GCA_046734555.1 Actinomycetota bacterium
GTCAACGTGCTCATCGACGAACATCTGGGACGTGAATTACGTCGGAGATGCCTGGAATGACTCGTTCGAGTCGGGAAGAGGCTTCGGCGGGTGCGATCACAATAAGAAGTTCCAGCACGCCGACTTCGGCGGCGACGTGCTCACCTGTACTCCGAACTGCTCGAACTACGGAAGCTTGTCGAACCAGGTTTCATCCTTGAGGTGGCGGCCGTGATATATCCACTCGGTGCTCGATGATGCCGAGCTGCTGCAACGGTCCGTCGTCGATCCCGACCTGTTCGAGGAGATCTTCGAGCGACACTACGACGCCATCCTGCGCTATGGCCGCCAACGTGTTGGCCACGACGTCGGCGAGGAGATCGCCGCGCGTACGATGGTTATCGCCTTCCAAAGGCGAGACTCCTTTGATCCGCGATTCAGGTCGGCTCGTCCTTGGCTCTTCGGGATCGCCACCAATCTGATACGGCGCCATGCCCGCGACGAGCGGGTTCATCTCACAGCACTCGCCCGCTTACCGATCGATCCCGACCTTGGTGATGACGAAGTCCTGGACCGACTCGAGGCGGAACTGCAACGTCCGCGGTTGCTCCAGGCACTCCTCGAACTGACCGACGCCGATCGGGATGTGTTCATCCTGTCTGCCGTCAGCGGGCTGAGCTACTCGGAGATCTCTGTCGCTTTCGGGATCCCCGAAGGCACCGTTGGGTCGAGGATCCATAGGGCCCGCCTTCGATTGCGTGAAGCCCTGGGCACCCTTGAGGCAAACAGAAGCAGAAGCGGGAACCCCCCATCGGATCGCCGGCAGGACAACGATGACTGACCTCGAGCAAGCGCTGCGGCGCGCGATCGGTTCCCCCCCCGAGGACGACGAGGCGCGCCAACGCGCTCTCATCCGCCTTCGAGCGGAGATCGAGGGCGAGAACGCTCGACAGAGCGAAGTGCGGAGGCGCCCAGCACTCATACGCGCACTGACCATGGTCATCTGCCTCATCCTCGTCCTTGCCATCGCGGTCGCCATCTCGAGTCGGCAACCTGCGGTCGCAACGGAACTCGAAGCCCTCGCCCAGGCCAACGCCGCGTGGGAAGCAGATCACGATATGCGACCGCTCAAGCTGGACGAGCGATATCTCAAGGTGGGCACGTCGCTTGACGGAGGACAGGGCTACACGATCCTCATCCACGCAGAGGTCACTCGTTCGGTCGCTGACGATGGTGATCCGATCGAAGTGAAGCGCATCCTGTCGGTCGACTTCCCGAGCGAGACGGACCGCGAGATATGGGTTTCGATACAGGCGCCGGGCAAGGAAGACCTCAAGGCAGGCACCGTCACGACGCAGCCACTCAGTCACATCTATAACCTCGATGCCGTCTCCACCGACCCGACGGTGCTCAAACAAGCGCTGGAGGAAGGTCGAGTCACCGCATCTGGCTACGTTCCCGCACCAGGGCAGACATTCGGACTGATCGGCTCCTTGCTCACACAGCCCGGGCTGAGCCCCGAGCAACGGAACGCCCTGTATCAGGTCATCGGAGCGATGGACGGCGTGGAGTTCGTAGGAGACATGATCGACCCTGCGGGTCGACCAGGGGTGGGCTTCTCCCGAACGTCCGGGACGAGATCCCAGATCCTCGTCTTCGATCCGGCAACCGGCCTGCCACTGGCCGCATTGGAAACACCCGCAGACGAGGAGTCGCCGGTGTTGGAATCTCTGGTCTTCGACCCTCCGGATTGAGGGGTCCGCCCGACCCGGCCGTTCAGCGGGCCTCCAGCTCCTCCCGCTAGCATCCGTGTCATGCTCGGGCAACGGGCCCTGACCTGCTCTGTCGTGGTCGCCGTATTCGTTGCGCTGGCCACCGGCTGCACCAGCGGAACGAGCGCCGGCACCGACTCCACCACGTCCGAGGCGACCACGCCCTCGCCGACCCGATCCCCCTCGAGCAAACCCCCGAAGAAGTCGCCTTCGCCGACGCCGGAGAAGATCCCGCGGGAGTTCGACCCGAAGAACTTCGACGAACACGGTTCCGACTTCAATCAGTGGGTCCCGATGACCCCGGGCATCCAGATCATCCGCAAGGGGCTCGTGACGATCGGCGGCCGACGGATCCCGCACATCACGGTCACGACGATCACCGATGTGACCAAGAAGATCGACGGCGTCCGCAGCGTCCTCGTGCTCGACCAGGACATCGACGCCGGGCAGGTCAGCGAGCAGGCCGTCGACTACCTCGCCGAGGATGTCGGCGCGAACGTCTGGTACCTCGGCTCCTACACCGAGGCGTACTCGAGCGGCCAGTTCCTGAACGCGCAGGATGCGTGGCTCGCCGGCGTCGCCGGCGCGAGCGTCGGCCTCTGGTTCCCCGGGAACCCCGAGCCCGGAAGCGCGCCGTTCTATCAGGTGCAGGTTCCGGGCGGGGAGACGTCGTCGGCGCAGGTCGTCAAGGCCGGTCAGAAGACGTGTGTGCCGTTCGATTGCTTCAAGGACGTGATCGTCGTGCTCGAAGGCGGCTCCGAGAACAAATACTGGGCGCCCGGCGTGGGCCAGATCCTGACCGAGCCGCTGTCCGGCGAGGCGCAGGAGACCGAGGAGCTGATCAACGTTAAGGAGCTGAGTCCGTCGGCCCTCGCGGAGCTCAGCAAGGAAGCGCTGCGGCTCGACCAGAACGCGGCGCGGACCGTTCCGAGCGTGTTCGGCTCGTCGAACCCGGCCGTTCGAGCGGCGTGACCCCGTCCGGCGATCCGCTGCTCGAGCTCGATGGCGTCTCCAAGCGCTACGGCCAGCGCGTGGTGCTGGATGACGTGGACCTCTCGATCGGGCGTGGCGAGCTCGTCAGCCTCGTGGGCGCGTCCGGCAGCGGGAAGTCGACCCTGCTGTCGTTGATCGCGGCCCTCTCGGTGGCCGACGGCGGCAGCATCCGCTTCGACGGGCACGACGTCGGATCGCTCGACGACGAGGCGCGCGCGAAGCTGCGCGGGGAGCGGATCGGCATCGTCCTGCAAAGCGGCAACCTCGTGCCCTTCCTGACAGCCGAAGAGAACGTCGAGCTTGCAGCCAACTTCAGCGAAACCGCGGCGGGCCACGACGTGCTGGACGAGCTCGGCGTCGCTGACCGACGCGACCACCTGCCGAGGAGGATGTCGGGCGGCCAGGCGCAGCGGGTCGCGGTCGCGGTGGCACTGGCGAACCGTCCGGACCTGTTGCTCGCCGACGAGGTGACGGGCCAACTCGATTCCAAGACCGCTGATGCGGTGATGGAGGCGATCCTCGACGTGCGCGAGCGCCACGGCTTGACGGTCCTGTACGTGACGCACGATCGCGCCTTGGCGTCGCGCGCGGACCATCGCTTGGTGCTCGAGGCTGGCC
>JBKPRM010000135.1:0-3782 GCA_046734555.1 Actinomycetota bacterium
GGCCTCCTGGAACGCGTCGTTGCCGACCACCGGGGTCGGCACCTGGCCGGTGATCGCGACGATCGGGACGGAATCCATCTTGGCGTCTGTCAACGGGGTCACGAGGTTGGTGGCGCCCGGGCCGCTCGTCGCCATGCAGACACCGACCTTGCCGGTCGCCCACGCGTAGCCCTCGGCCGCATGACCGGCGCCCTGTTCGTGTCGGCACAGCACGTGCCGGATCGGCGACCGATCGACGAGCGGATCGTAGATCGGCATGCTCGCCCCGCCGGGGATGCCGAACACGACCTCGACGCCCTCCTGCTCGAGGGCCTTGAGGACCGCGTCCGCGCCCTTCATCGTCACGCGTGTCCACCCCCGCCAACAGCCTCTCCGCCCCCGCCGACCGCGACGTCGCCCGTCGGCCAGCCATCGACGGGACCGGTCTCGACGCGGCGGACCTGCGCCTGCAGGCGGTGAGCCAGGTTGCGGCACGCGCGTTCGAACTCCCACGGGGTCCAATCGCGGCGGCGCATCTGCAGGACATCGGCCATCTCCTCCTCGCCGACGTCGAACCCACCGCCCAGATAGACCACGTCGGAGGACAGGTAGCGGTCGACCGTCGCCCGCGTGCTGTGATCGATCGCCTCGACGCTCACCTGCGCGGGGCCCTCCCACAGGACGCTCGCGACGACGGTGCCGTCTCGTTCGAACTCGTAGCGCATCGGGTGACTCCTTCCTTGGTGGGCCCCGGGGCGGTCGCGGACCCAGTCGTGTGCGTGGACCGGGGAAATGAAAAGCCCCCCGGCTTGCGGAGGGCATCTGGCGCGGGTAGCTGCGGGCCCTGCGGGCCCCCCGCGCCTACGTGATAAGTACGAGGACGCTGCGTCCGAACACAGCCTTCGTCGACATGGTCCAAACAGTGTGGGGGCCAACGACCCCGGTGTCAACCTGCCGCCGTCAGCAGACTCCCCGCGGTCGGAGTAGCGTCGGGTTCCGGGGCGTGGCACACGCCCGGGGAGGGAGGCAACATGCGCAAACCTTTGTTCATCGGTGCGGTCGTGCTCGTCGTGATCGGCACGGCTCTCACGATCTCGTTCGCCGGGACGCGCGCCGTCACGTCGCCGATGCGGGTCCACGTGATCGAGAAGCCCGTCACCGACAAGGTGATCGACACCGGGAAGTCGGGCGACTCGTCGGGCGACCTGCTGACGTTCCACAACGAGATCGTCGACGGGAACGGTCATCACATCGGGCACGACCAGGGCGACTGCATCCGCATCTCGCCGCATCAGGGCACATGGGAGTGCCGGTGGCTGACCTACCTGGCCGGCCGGGGCGCGATCATGGTCGAAGGCGCCTTCTTCGATCACCGCGACTCGACGCTCGCCGTGACCGGAGGCACCCAGGAGTTCCGCAACGCTCGCGGATCCATGAGCCTGTCTCTCGGTCGCAAGGGCTACCACTTCGTCTTCCAGCTGCTTCCCTGATACTGGAGTCGGCAGCTTCGCGGATCGAGCCAGCAGCATGTATGCCCGCGGTCGCCCTAGAGCGCCGCGGCCTTCCCGCTCACGACGGTCCGCGTGACGGGCGGGGCGGACTCTCCCAAGGAGCCCGCCCCGCTTCGTCGATCTCCTGATCCGGCGATTCGACCGCCGGGTACCGTGAGGCGATGGCGGAGTCCTTCGACGCTGGCGGTATCGCGTGCCACGTGCTGGTCGACGGGTGGCGCACCGTGTCGCCCCGATTCGTCTTCCGCGGCTACGACGACGCGATACAGGGACCGTTCGTCGGGCCGTTCCTCGATGCGGACGGCAAACTCGCCGGGCGGATCGCCGCACTCTTGATCGAGGCACCGGGCGGCCACGTGCTCGTCGACGCAGGCCTCGGGGGCGTCGCCGGTGACCTCGACGCCGGGCACGTCCACGAAGAGCTCGCGGCCCTCGGCGTGCGCCCGTGGGACATCCGCACGGTGGTGATCACCCACGGCCACGCCGATCACGTCGGTGGACTCGTCGGCCCTCGGCGCGATGCGTCGTTCCCCGACGCGCGTCACGTGATCCACCGCCGGGAGGCCGACTATTGGGCCTCCGACGAAGCCGGCGAGCTGCCGGACGACGCCGGTGAGCCCGCGCTCACGGCGCTGCACGCGCTCCTCGGAGCCGACCTGCTCGATCCGATCGGCGGTGACATCGAGGTGGGCACCGGTGTGCGAGCGGTCGAGGCGCCGGGCCATACGCCGGGCCACCTCGCGATCGTCATCGGCGATGCGCTGCTGTGGGCCGGCGACGCCTTCGTCTCGCAACTGAACGTGCCCCACCCCGAGTGGGTGAGCGCGGCGGACATGGACGGTCCCGGGAACGAGGCGACGCGGCGCGCGCTGTTGGCGCGCGCCGCGGACCACCGCTGGGTGGTGGCCGCCAGCCACATGCCGGTCGCCGGCGCCGTCGCTCGCGACGGCGACGGTTTCGCGTTGGTCGAGCGCTAGGACGTCCGCATCCGCTCGGCAGAGATCCGGTGTGCCTCGGTCTCGGCCTGCGGCAAGCCGGTCAGCGTGGCGAGGAACTCCTCCTGATCGAGCGCCCACACGGTGCCGTCGGTGAGGGAACGGACCGTCGCGGTGCGCGGCACGTCCTGCAGCAACGCGATCTCGCCGAAGAAGTCGCCCTCGCGAAGGGTGGTGACGTGCTCGCCGTCGATCTCGATCTCGAAGTCGCCGGTGTCGATCACGTAGAAGCGGTCGCCGATGTCGCCCTGCCGGATCACCTCGGTGCCGGTCGGCGTGGCGATCGGGTCGAGCTGACGAGCGAGCCGTTCGAGGTCGACCGGGGGCACCGGCGCGAACATCGGGATGCGCCTGAGCAGGGCGAGCTGCCGCTCCGGGATGACCGACGCCGCGTCGATCGCGCGCAGACCCGTGAACGCGACAGCCGTGACGATCAGGACGAGGCCGCCGCTGATCACGAACGCCCAGGACAGGTCCGTCGCGCGCTCGATCAGGGGAGCGGCCGCGGCTCCTGCCGCGTAGCCGAGCAGCCACAACGCCTCGACGGCGCCGAAGACCCGGGTCAGCACGTCGTCGGTCGTCGTCCGTTGCAGCATCGTTCGCCCGAGCACGTCGAGCAGCGTGATGCCGGCTCCGAAGATGACCGACGCCGCGATGGCGATCGCGGTCGTCCTCGAGCTCCCGAACGCCACACCGGAGATCGCGAAGACGGCCGCCGACAGCAGCATCGCCAGGGCGAGGCGACGCCTCGTCGCGAAGGCGACCGAGACGCCCGCTCCGACGAACAGGCCGACGCTGAGGATCGTCGTCAGCAGGCCCACCCCCGCGTCCCCGAGGCCAAGCGTGTCGATCGCGAGCGGAACCATGAGCACGCCGATGGCTCCCGTCGCGAGCGAGACGGTGGCAGCGATCATCACGAGCAGCCGAGGGCCCCGCGAGCGTGCGAGGATCCCGAGCCCAGCTGCGGCCTCCGCCGCGAGCGTCCAGGGACGCAGCGCCTCGCTCGAGCGCTCCTGATCGGGGCTGTGCACCCCGTACGTCAACACGACGGCGACGAACAATGCGCCGGCGGCGACGGCGAAGACGGCGTCAGCGCCGGCACCCGCGAGCGCGGCGGCCACGATCCCGCCGATCGTCGCGCCGATCCCCTCGGTGAGCGACGAGACCGAGTTCGCGGCCGCGACCTCCTCGGGGGTGTCACTGAGGGACGGCATGAGCGCGTGATGGTTCGGGCGCCCCGTGGTGTAGGTCACGCACGCCACCGTGGCGAGTGCATACACCACCGGCGCGGGAGCGT
>JBKPRM010000136.1:0-4164 GCA_046734555.1 Actinomycetota bacterium
TCTCCACCCGCCGTGCGGGCCTCCTCGATGAACGTGCGGGTCAGCTGCGGGTGGATCACGGCGTTGCCCTCGACGGCGTTGCGCGCGGCGTCGACCAGCGCGTCGGGGGTCGCGTCCTTCAGCAGGTATCCGGAGACGCCGACCTGGATCGCCTCAGAGACGGCGCCGCGCGACTCGTCCACCGTGATCAAGATCACCTTCGTGTCGGGGGCCGCGTCCTTGATCCGCCGCGTCGCCTCGATGCCGTCCATCCCGGGCATCCGTACGTCCATGAAGACCACGTCGGGTGCGAGGGAGCGTGCCTGCTCAACCGCCTCTTCGCCCGAGGCCGCCTCGCCGACGACCGCGATCGCCTCGTCGGACAGCTCGAGCGCGGTGCGGAGACCCTCCCGCGTCACGGGATGGTCGTCCACGATGAGTGCACGGATCGACGCCACGGTCGGTTCGAACCTCCGGTTGCCGGTACCCTTGGGGGTGCAAGCATATGCCCGAAGGAGCCGGTGAGGCGCGATGGACGACGACATCCAGACCCAGACGGCGACGGATGCGCCGGATGGCGTAACCCAAGAGCGCATCCGGCAGGCGTTGACGCAGGTCTATGACCCCGAGCTCGGCATCAACATCGTCGACCTCGGGCTCGTGTACGAGGTCGACGTGCAAGACAACGGGGATGTCGACATCCGATACAGCCTGACGACGATGGGCTGTCCGATCGGCCCGCTGATCGAGGACCAGATCCGCGCGTTCCTCGCGCCGATCGAGGGGATCGGCGACGTGCGTCCAGAGCTCGTGTTCCGGCCGGCGTGGAGTCCCGAGATGATGTCGGAAGAGGCCAAGGCCGCGCTCGGCATCTTCTGAGCGACCGCCCGGCTCCAGTCACCTTGACGTCACCGGAGGACTGCAGTACCTCTGGCGTCTACCAGGAAGGGGGCGAAGTGATCCGAACGCGCTGCCGTGGGTTGGTGGCCGCGATGATCCCGTCCCGCCTGTGCTGTCGCGGCGAGCGGTAGCACCTTGCCACGTGCGCTCCGCTCCACCATCCACCAAGGAGGTATCGGTGATGAGTGACTACGCCAATCCCGACGCGCTCGTGTCGACCGACTGGCTCGAGCAACACCTCGACGATCCCGACATCCGCGTGATCGAGGTCGACGAGGACACGACCGCCTACGAGAAGGGTCATATCCGAGGCTCCGTCGGGTGGGACTGGAACACCGACCTGCACGCGAGCGTCGGCCGCGACTACAAGGACCAGGACGGGTTCGCCGAGCTGCTCGCGGCGGCCGGTGTCGGGTCGGAGACCACCGTCGTGCTCTACGGCGGCAACAACAACTGGTTCGCTGCCTACGCCTACTGGCTCCTCAAGCTGCGGGGGTTCGACCAGGTCAAGCTGTTGAACGGCGGCCGCAAGAAGTGGGAGCTCGAGAGCCGCGAGCTCGTGACCGAGGTGCCGACCTATGACGCCTCCGACCATGTGTTCATCGGCGAGGAGCGCCCCGAGATCCGCGCGATGCGCGACGAGGTGATCTCGAAGATCGGACGGGCCGGGTTCGTCGACGTTCGCTCGCCCGAGGAGTTCCGCGGCGAGAAGCTCGCACCTGATCACCTCCCGCAGGAGCAGGCGCAGGTGCCGGGCCACATCGCCGGCGCCGCGAACATCCCGTGGGTCAAGGCGGCGAACGACGACGGGACCTTCAAGAGCGCAGACGAGCTCCGCGCGTTGTACGAAGCCGAAGGCATCACCGCGGACCGAGAGGTGATCGCGTATTGCCGGATCGGGGAGCGGTCCTCGCACACCTGGTTCGCTCTGCAGGAGCTGCTCGGCTTCCCGAACGTCAAGAACTACGACGGATCTTGGACGGAGTACGGATCGCTCGTCGGGGCGCCGGTGGAGGTCGGCTAGCGGCCGGACGGCCGATGGCGCCTCCGGCGACCCCCCGGTAGCATCGCGGTCGAACGAGACCTGGCTGCCCGCGCCGGGTCGGGTCCTCCGGGGGGGAAGCATGTCCAGATCTCGCGTCGGGATACTCGCCGCGATCGCCGTCATCGCCGCATCGCTCGTCGTCGGCGCGCCGTCGTCGGCATCCGCACGCACCGACCGGATCATCCTCGGCGTGCGCCGCGGCGTCGACGCGCAGGCGTTGATCCATCGTGCCGGCGGCACGCTGACCTATCGATATCGAGCGATCGATGCGGTCGCGGCGACCGTCCCCCACGGCTCCCTGTCGATGTTGCGCCACGAGGCGGGCGTGCGCTTCGCCCAGCGCGATGTGAAGCGCCACGTCAGCGCCATCCTGGATCCGACGGAGCCCTATCTCGGTCACCCCGAGTTCATCCCGTGGGGCGTCCGTGATGTCCGCGCCCCACGGGTCTGGGATGCGAACAGGAACATGGCCCTCGACGCCGGCGCGCCGACCGGGAACGGCGTGGTCGTCGCGGTGATCGACAACGGGGCGGACTTCCGGCATCCCGACATCGGACCGGCGTATGACCGTGATCTCTCCGATTGCTTCCTCGCGCCCGGGTGCAGCCCGATCGACAACATCTCGGGGGAGGACCAAGGACACGGTGTCGCAGGGGCGAGCGTCATCGCCGCGCCGATCAACGACGTCGGCGTCGTCGGCGTCGCGCCCCGAGCGACGATCGTCTCGTATCGTGCCGGCGACAGCGCGACCGGCACGCTCGCCGACAGCGCGATCCTCGCCGCGATCGACCGAGCCATCGCCGACCACGTCGACGTGATCAACATGAGCTTCGGGGGGCCCGCGCCGTCGCCGGCGGAGCGATGGATGCTCGCGGAGGCATCCGCCCGCGGCATCGTGCTCGTCGCGAGCTCGGGCAACGGGAACGACCACGCGGGCAGCAAGCCTCCGGTCGAGTTCCCCGCCAAGCTGCCGACCGTGATCGCGGTCGGTGCCACCGATGATCAGCGCCAGCTCGCGAACTTCTCGAGCTTCGGCAACGACCAGGAGCTCGTCGCGCCGGGCGTCAACATCCCGATGGACGGCGTCCATGGCACGGCGATCGACTCGGGGCTGACGATCGACACGACCAACCCGCCGCTGGTTCCGAACTTCCCCTTCGAGTTCTCGCCGACCGGAACGGTCTCGGGCCGCCTCAAGGCGATCGGACTCGGCACCACGGCAGACGTCGCCGGGGTCGACTTGACCGGCAAGATCGCGCTGATCCAGCGCGGGGGGATCACGTTCGGCGAGAAGGTGGCCAACGCGGCCGACGCGGGAGCCGTCGGCGCGATCGTCTACAACAACCAGCCCGGGTTCATCTCGGGGACGCTCGGTGAAACCGGGGAGATCCCCGCGATCGAGATCTTGCCCGACGACGCGAGCGTGCTGCTCGCTCGGATGTCACGGGGACCGGTCGGCGCGACGATCCAGGTCGCGACGACCGACTACGTGGACTGGAACGGCACATCGTTCTCGGCCCCGCACGTGGCCGGCGTCGCGGCGCTGCTGCTGTCCGTCGACCCGACGCTCACGCCCGCGGAGGTGCGCCGCGCGATGGACTCGACCGCGACCGACCTGGGCCGGACCGGCTATGACCACCACTACGGGTTCGGGCTGGTCGACGCGTGTGCGGCCGTCGAGGCGGTCGGAGGTGACTGCTCCGGCTGATCGGGCGGCTCACGAGTTCACGGCCAGGAACAGGCCGCCCCCGGCGACGAGGACGCCCAGCACGATCGCGGGTTCGTTGTGCGCAAGCACACCGGCGAACCCGATCGCGAGCCCGCTCACGATGAGGAAGATCAGCCACCGGCTCACCGGCTGACGGTAGGCGCCCCGAGATGGGTTCCGCAAGACGGTCTCTCATGAGGGCGGTGAATCCGACCTCGCGGGTGTGATTCGGCCTGCTCACAGCTAGACTCGAAGGACACGGGGGGAGCGCATATGGCCATCAGCCAGGAAGAACACCTCAAGGAACTCGACAAGGGCTATCGGTTCGACTGGAAGGACGCGTCCCATTCGGTCTTCGAGCCGAAGCGCGGACTGTCGCCGGCCGTGGTCGAGGAGATCTCGAGCCTGAAGAACGAGCCCGACTGGATGCGCAAGCGGCGGTTGAAGGCGCTGCAGCACTTCGAGGCGCGTCCGATGCCCTGGTGGGGGGCTGTCTCTTATACACATCTCCGAGCCCACGAGACACTAATCT
>JBKPRM010000137.1:0-5084 GCA_046734555.1 Actinomycetota bacterium
GACGGCATTCGTCCGCGTCGCGCGCCGCGATCCGCTCGGCGGTGCGCGCCGCCTGGCGCTCGGCGACGCCGGGATCGGCAGCGAAGATCTCCCCGAGATGGGGCTCGTCGCCCTCGGTCGCGTAGACGTTCACGCCGACCCGGGGGCGGTCCCCGCTCGTCAGTTCCCGCTCCAACCGGTACGCGGATTCGGCGATCCAGCGCTGCGGGACCCCCGCCTCGATCGCCGCGGCCGCCCCGCCCGCCGCGTCGAGCTCATCGAGCAGCTCGCGAGCGCGCGCCTCGAGCTCGTCGGTGAGCGCCTCGACGTAATAGGAGCCCGCGAGCGGATCCGCGGTGCGCGCCACGCCCGACTCCAGCGCGATGATCTGCTGGGTGCGCAGCGACAGCGTGACGGCTTCCTCCGACGGGATCTCGTAGGCCTCGTCGTAGCCCATCACGTGGATCGACTGCGCGCCGCCGAGCACGGCGCCGAGACACTGGATCGTCGAGCGAACGACGTTGTTCAGCGGCTGTTGCGCCGTGAGCGTCGTCCCGGAGTTCCCCGAGAAGAAGCGGAGCCGTCCCGACACCGGCTCGGTCGCACCCAGACGTTCCGTCGCGATCCGGTACCAGAGGCGGCGAGCCGCCCGCAGCTTCGCGACCTCCTCGAACAGATCCATGGTCGTCGCGAAGTGGAAGGAGAGCCTCGGGGCGAACGAGTCGAACGCCAGCCCGCGCGCGACGAGCGCCTCGCTGTAGGCGATCGCGTTCGCCATCGCGAGCGCGAGCTCCTGGATCGCATCGCAGCCGGCCTCACGAGCGTGGTACCCGGTGATGGAGATCGGGTTGAAGCGTGGCAGCGCGCCCGCTGCGTACTCGATCACGTCGCAGCTGAGGCGAAGCGAAGCCGCGGGCGGGTAGATGAAGGTCTTCCGCGCGAGGAACTCCTTCAAGATGTCGTTCTGCAACGTGCCGGCGAGATCCGCCGGCGCCGCTCCCTGTCGCTCCGCCGCGACGAGGTACATCGCGAGGATGATCGGGGCGGTCGCATTGATCGTGAAGTTGACGGAGATCTCGTCGAGCGGGACGCCGTCGAAGAGGTCGACCATGTCGTCGGCGGTGTCGATCGCGACACCGACCCTGCCGACGTCGGCGAGCGCCGACGGGTGCGCCGAGTCGTAGCCGAGTTGCGTCGGCAGGTCGAACGCGACCGACAACGCCGATTGCCCGCGCTCGAGCAGGAAATGGAACCGCGCGTTAGCATCCTCCGGCGACCCGAACCCCGCGAACTGGCGCATCGTCCAGAGCTGACCGCGATACATCGTCGGATACGGGCCTCGCGTGAACGGCGGCAGGCCCGGGGCACCGAGGCGCTCGGCCAGACCCGGCGCGACGTCCGTCTCCGCGTAGACCGGCGCGACCGGGATCCCGGCGTCGGTGGTGTCGGTCGTGCTCACGCCGTCCGCTCCTTCGCTCCGAGCGCGAGGACGCTGTCCACCACGTCGGGCAGCCTCGCGCCCACGGGGTGCACGGCCTCGACACCCATCGCCAGCAGGGCGTCGGCGTCGTCTGCGGGCACGGTGCCGCCGACGACGAGTGGGGCGTCCGCGCCGATCCGCGACCGCTCCTGCACCAGCTGCGCCGCGAGAGCGACGTGAGCGCCGGACAGCATCGAGACCCCGACCACGTCGGCGTCCTCCTCGACCGCCGCGCGCCAGATCTCCTCCGGCGTTCGGCGGAGCCCGAGGTAGATCACCTCCGCGCCGGCGTCGCGAAGCGCCATCGCGACGACCTTGATCCCCCGGTCGTGTCCGTCGAGGCCGGGCTTCGCCAGCAGGACCCGGGTCGGTCTCATGCGAGCACCCCGGCCGCGATCACGGGCTCGCCATCGAGCTCCAGGGTCGCGTCGCGCATCACGCAGTCCAGGTGGGCGATGGCGTCGACCGTGCCCCCGTACGCGATCGAGTTCCCCAGGGCGACGTGGGCGGTGCCCCGGGAAGACTCCGTTTCCATCGCGACGCCGCAGACGCGTCCGTTCGGGTTGAACGCGACGGAGACCTCCGCGAGGTTCGCCATCAGCGGATCGGCGCAGCGGGCGAGCATGTCGTGGAGCCGGCCGGCTTCGTCGCCCTCGACGCCGACGAGGTCGCCGTCGCGCAGGTGCAGCGCCACCGGGGACGGCAGCGGGCCGGTCCCCATGAAGAGCAGGTCTGCATCGATCACCACCACGCCCGAGCTCGATCCCTCGACCGGCGCGGTGCCCGCCTCGATGTCGGGCGGTGCCATGTAGTCGCCGGGATCGCGCGCGAGGCCGTGCAGCACGCGCCCGGGGCGGCCGACCACGGACCCCCGCAGGTCGGTGCCCGCCGGGGTGGTCAGTCGGTACCGATCGGCACCGCTCCAGGCGGCGCCGACGCGTTCCGCGTCGGCGCGGATCTCATCGAATTACACCGCCAGCGGGCCGTCGTCGCGGAACGTCTCGAGGCGCACCCCCGGCATCGCGAGGTACCGCACGCCGAGCGCCGTCGCCTCCCGTCGCGCCGCGCTCGAACCGATGAACAGGCTCGTGAGCTCGATCACCGCGCCCGCCGACCGCATCGCGGCCGCCACCGTCTCCGGCGGCTCCTGCCCCGGGAGCTCCGGCACCGGCATGCGCGAGACCACGCACACGCCGCCACGATCCGACACGGCAGCCTCCAAGGCGGCCACGACCTCCGGGTCGGTGCCCGCGTCCGTCAGGAGCACGACCTGCTCATCCGGCCGCACTGCCAGACATCGGTCGAGCACGTTCGCGAAACCGGCGGATGCGTCCACGTCGCGTTCATGCCCCTTCCGCGGCGAGGGCTCCCGCGGCGAACAAGGCGTAGACCTTGGTCGCCTCGTGGATGTCCTCGACCGTCAGATGTTCGTCGGGGCAGTACACGGGCGGACCTCCCGGCCCAAAGATCACCGTCGGCACCTTCTCGCCGAAGCTGGCGGTATCGCCGAGCCAGTTCTCCACCACGAGTGGCGGCTCGTCGCCGCGCACCTCGCGGACCGCCGCGCGCATCAGCTCGACGACGGGGTCCTCCGGCGTGGCGAGGTACCCGGCCTTCACGTCGGCGAGCTCGATCTCGAACCGCAGGCGCGGCTCGAGCTCGAGCGCCCGCGCGAGGCACCGGTCGATCTCGGCACGAACCTGCTCGATCGTCACCCCCGGCTGCGGGCGAGCGTCGACGCGGATCACGCACTCGTCGGGGATCATGGACGGGCCGCCCGGGGGCAGCCCGCCATAGATCCGGCCCGGCACGACGTAGGTCTCGGCGCCGAACAGGTCGACGATCCACGGTTCGAGCTCCGGCTCGTACTTGGACGCATCGAGCGCGAGCACCATCTGCGCCGCGAGCACGTTGGCGTTGATGGCTTCGGGCTTGTGACAGGTGTGCGCGGAGCGCCCGATCGCCGTGATGTCGAAGTAGTACCGGCCACGGTGCCCGAGGCAGACCTGGTTGTCGGTCAGCTCCCCGAGCACCGCCATGTCCGCGGGGAACGCATCGAAGAAGGCGATCGACCCGAGCTGGTCGCCCATGTGATCGGCTACCGCCGCCATCGAGAGGCGGCCGGCGAGCGGCACCCCGCTCGCCCGCACCGCCTCCATCGCCACGATCTGACAGGCGAGCGCCGCCTTCATGTCCATCACGCCGTGGCCGTACACCGAGCCGTCGATCAGGTCTCCCGAGAAGGGCTCCGTCGCCGACCAGCCGTGCGATACGGGCTTCGTGTCCATGTGACCGGTGAGGACCACCGTCGGTCCCTCCCCTCCGAAGGAGAGGTGCCCGACGGCGTTGGGTCGGTCCTCCAGCACGGGTTGGAGCTCGACGTCCTCGAAGCCGGACGCCGTCATCGTGTCCGCGAGGAACGCCGCGAGCGTTCCCTCCTCGCCGAGCACGCTCGGGATCCGGCAGACCTCGCGGACGAGCTCGACGGACCGGTCGAGGTCGAGCGCATCGAGCACGCTCGAGGCCACCGTCGTCTCGATCCCTACCTCCACGCCGTCTCCTCGTCGCTCGATCGACGGAACCCGCTCACGCGCAGCTGTACGGCATGTAGTCGGTCGTCGCGAGCGCGCTCGCGTCGGGATCGCTCGTGATGAGGTCGTTAGACGACATCCACTCGCCGTAGCTCTGCCAGTTGGCGACGTCGATGCAGCCGGTCTTGGTCCCTTCGGCGGGCTTCAGGAGTTGCAGCGTGTACGGCACGCTCTCATCGAGGAACGTCGGCTTGTAGTCGGTGTCTTGCTTCATGATCGACGTTGCCTCGTCCGGGTTCGCGATCGCGTCGTCAGTGCCCTTGATCACCGCGGCGACGAAGCGGCGAACCGCGTCGGCGTAGGCGGCATCAGACGACAAGCGATCGGCGTTCGCGGCGATCACCAGTTCCGCGTAGGAGGGCACGCCGAGTTTGTCGGCGGGGAACACCGACGGCTTCTTCCCCGACTCTTGCTCGATCTGGATCGCCTCGACGTTCTGGTAGCCGCCGATGATCGCATCGACCTTGTTCGACAGGATCGACGGCACGAGGTTGAAGCCGACGTTCACCTTCGGCACCTGATCCTCCGTCAGGCCGGCCGTCTTGAGCATGGTGGTGTAGAACGCGTCGTCGCTCGGGATGCCCGTGACGCCGGTCGACTTCCCGTTCATCTCGGACAGATCCATGATGGGCTCGTCCGGGTTGACGATCAACGAGTTGAGCGGCACCGGCACCACGGTCGCGACCGCCATCGCCGGCAGGTCGTTCTCCTGTCCGTAGAACATCTCGGGCTCGTAGGTGATCGCGAGGTCGACCTTCCCGAGCGCGACGAGCTTGATCGGGTCGGCAGCGTTCGAGGGCTGCCGGAAGTTGATCGTCAGGTTCGCGTCGTCGTAGTAGCCCTTCTCCTGGGCGTAGTACAGGCCGACGTGGTCGGGGTTCGGCACCCAGTCAAGCTCGACGTCGAGCGTCGCGGCCGCAGCGGTGCCAGGGGTGGTCGCGCCGGCGCTCGTGGTGGAACTGTCGTTGCTGCAGGCCACCGCGACGAGCGACACGCCGAGCAACGCCACCAACGCCATCGGGACTGTCTTGGGG
>JBKPRM010000138.1:0-10239 GCA_046734555.1 Actinomycetota bacterium
TGTCGAGGGAGACGGTGAAGGTCAGCGTCGCGCCGTCCTCAGCGACGTTCGGGTCGTCGACGCTGATGTTCGGGGCGGCGTCGTCCTCGGTGATCGTGCCCTGTCCCTGAGCGTCCACGAGCGAGCCGTTGATGGCGCCGGAGAGGTCGAGGTTGAAGGTCTCGTCGCCCTCGAACACGGAGTCGTCCTGCACCAGGACGTCGACCGTCGTGCTGGTGCTGCCCGCCGGGATCGTCGCCGTGCCGCTCGTCGCCGTGTAGTCGGCGCCCGCCGTGGCCGTGTTGTCCGACGTTGCGTAGTCGACGCTCACGTCGACCCCAGCCGCGGCGTCGAGCGACACCGTGAAGGTCTCGCTCGCGCCGTTCTCACCGACGGCCGGATCGTCGACGGTCACGCTCGGTACGAGGTCGTCCTCGGCGATCGTGCCGGTGCCCTGGTTGTCGAGCAGCGCCACGCCGGACACGATGGACAGGCCCATCGTGAGCGTCTCGTCGCCCTCGTAGGTGGCGTCGTCGAGGATCGGCACGTCGATCGTGCCGGTGGTCGACCCGCTCGGGATCGTGAGCGTGTTGGTCACCGCCGTGTAATCGTTCCCCGCCGTCGCGGTGCCCGGCGTGGTCGTGTAGGCCAGGACCGAGTCGTAGGGCGCGGTGGCGTCGAGCGACACGGTGAACGTCATCGTGCCGCTGTTCTCGGCGACCGTGGGGTCGTCGATCGAGGCGCCAGGCGTGTCGTTGTCGGTGATCGTGCCGACGCCCTGATCGTCGTCCAGGGTCTTTCCGACCGGGTTCGAGAGGTTCAACTGGAAGGTCTCGGTGTTCTCCGCGACCGTGTCGCCGATGATCGGCACGCTGACGGTCGCACATTTGCAGCCTCCGTGGGGGAGCGCCGCGGTGCCGCTCGTCGACACGTAGTCGCTGCCGGCGAGCGCGGTGCTATCGGCTGTCGCGTAGTCGACGGTGACGCCGAACGCGGCGGCCCCGCCGTAGACGATCGTGAAGTTCAACAGCGACGTCCCGGCGTTGCCTTCCGAGATCGAGACATCGTTGACGCTGATGCCGGGAGCCACCGCGTGGGCGGCGGTACCGGAACCAAGGCTCAGCGCGGTCACCGTGGTTGCAGCCACGACGACGCGCGCGAACACGGTGCGTGCGCGCATATGGACCAGACTCCCTCGTATCAGGGCCCCCAGCGGGGGGACGGCGTTGTGGCCTAGACATCGGCCCCGGAGCAGCGGCGGCGTATGCGCTTGCTAAGGGGAAAACACCTACCCGCGCTGGGGTAGTGACCGCGGGCTCGATCTGGGCTACGGCGACCGCGTCGGTTGTGGGTAGAGCTCGCGCTCCGCGATCAGGGCGAGGAGCTGCTCGATCGCGAGGTGGCACTGTTGGATGTGAGACGTCACGGTCGACGGCACCCTGATCGCGACGTCGGCGAGGGGCGCGAGCCGGCCGCCGCTCGCGCCGGTGAGCGCGATCACGGCCATCGAGGCCGCGCGCGCGGCACGCACGGCCTGGAGCACGTTGGGGGAGTCGCCGCTCGTCGAGATACAGAGCACGACGTCGCCGGCGGCGCCGATCGCCTCGACCTGCCGCGCGAACATCCGGTCGACTCCGTAGTCGTTCGCGATCGCCGTGAGCGCGGACGTGTCGGTCGTGAGCGCGATCGCCCGCATCGCGGGTCGCGGGTGATCGAGGGTGAGCGCGCTCACGAACTCGGTCGCGAGGTGCTGTGCGTCCGCGGCGCTGCCGCCGTTCCCGCAGATCAGGAGCGCCCGTCCCCCCCTGAACGCCTCGATGAGGAGCGCGGCGGCCGCGAGGACGTCGTCGAGGCAGCTGTCGACGAGCGCACCCATCAGCGCGGTCGCGTCGCCGAAGTACGCGATCGCTCGCGCCCGGGCCTGCTCCCCGTCCAGTGTCATCTCTCCTGTGGGATGAGGGTCGCGATGATAGCCACGGCACCGGCGAGATCGTCGGCGACGTGGTCGGCGAGCGGCCCGGCGAGCGGCTCCTGCTCGGCCCCGTGTCCCGTCCGCACGAGGATCGTCGTCGCGCCGACGGCGCGGCCCATCGCGATGTCCTTCTCGTGATCGCCAACGACGAAACTGGCGGCCGGCTCGAACCCCAGGCGCTCCGCGGCCCGGACGATCATCGCCACCCCGGGCTTGCGACAGGCGCAGCCTTCCTCGGGGCGATGCGGACAGGTTTCGATCGCATCGATGGATGCGCCGTCGGTCGCGAGCATCGCGCGGAGCCGGTCGTGGATCCGCTCGAGCGCGTCGTGGGTGAGGTTGCCGCGACCGATCTCCGCCTGGTTGGTGACGACGACGATCTTCAGCCCGAGATCATCGCGGGCGCGCGCGAGCGCAGTTGCCGAACCGGAGATCAATGCGAGTTCGCCTGGCTCGTGGATGGAGTTGCGTTCTTCGTTGATCGTGCCGTCACGGTCGACGAGCAACGCGCGGCCGCTCACCGAGCGGACGTCCACGTATCGGTGCCGCGTGTCGCGTGCACCCCCGTCGCGCGGAAGGAGAACGGTGCGAACTGGCCGCCAAGGTCCACGAGGGCCGAGCGGATCGCGGGCTGAGCCGCCCTCGGCGCCGCGAGCAGGAGGTACCCGCCGCCGCCGGCGCCGCAGACCTTCCCGCCGAAGGCGCCGGCCCCGCGCGCGGCGGTCAGCATCGCCTCGATCGGCGTGCCCTCGGTGATGTACGGGTTCATCTGTCGCTTCGCCTCGAACGCCTCGTGGAGGAGTCCACCGAGCGCGGGCAGGTCGCAGCGCTCGATCGCGTCGCGGATCGTGTACGCGAGCTCCTGCAGGCGCTTCATGCCGAGCGTCGTCTCCTCCCTGCCCTCGGCGTGCAACGCGATCTGCCGGTCGATCAGCCCGACGTCGGTGCGAACGGCGCCGGTGTAGCACAGGAGCAATCCGGCGGCGAGCCGGTCGAGCCGCTCGGGGTCGGCGACCGCGTCGACGCGCACGCCCTCGCGAGAGAACTCGAGGAGGTTGCACCCGCCGAACGCGGCGGCGAACTGGTCCTGCCATCCGCCGGTGATGCGGAGGTCCTCGCGCTCGACCCGGTACGCGGTCTCCGCCAGGGCGCGCGCGTCCATCCCTTGCCCGCCGAGCATCGCGAGCGCGGCAACGACCGCGGTGACGAGGGCGGACGAGCCACCGAGCCCGCTGCCCGGCGGTGCTTCGCTGCGGATCTCGACGCTCACGCCGCGATCGACGCCGATGTGCGCGATCGCCGCCTTCACCAGGTCGAGCGCGCCGTCGTAGACCGGTGGATCGTCGAGGTGATACGCGACGAGCTGATCGAGGTCGTGCGACCGCACCTCGACGAGCCGATCGTCGCGAGGCGTCAGGCGAACCCGCACGACGTGGTCGATCGTCGCGGAGACGACGGCGCCGCCGTGCTCGCGGTACCAATGGGGGAAGTCCGTGCCGCCGCCGACGAAGCTGATCCGCAACGGCGCCACCGCCTCGATCGGCGTTTCCGCCGCAGGCTGACCTGGCATCGCGTCAGTCTAGGGGGGAGTGAGCCGTCGTCTCAGGCGACGTGACGCTGCAGGCGACGGCGCTGCTGTTCGGTGGTGCCACCCCACACCCCGTAGCGCTCGCCGTTCTTGAGCGCCCACGACAGGCATTCCTCGCGGATCCGGCACACACCGCAGAACGCGAGCGCCGGGCCTGCCTCCTCTTCGGAGATCGGGAAGAAGACGTCGGGCTCGACGCCGAAGCAGGCTGCTCGTTCCTGCCAGAAATCGGGGGGCGTGGGGTGCAGCGGAAGCGCCGAAACATCGACATCAGGGAACCGTTCGATCCTCAACCCGTCGCCCCCTCTTCGTCCCGCCTCGACCGGGAACCGTTTCATAGCAGAACCGATGGCGCGGAGGGAAGGGGTGCGCGCGACCTCGGGCCCGGATGTCGAGGTCGCTCGGCGGAAATGACACCGATGGACTAGCCCGACGGCTGCAGGTCGCACAACGGATGCCCGTCGATGTCGGCCAACCGGGCGGTCGCTGCGGACCACGCGACGCGGACGAACCCGATCCATGCGTCCTCGTAGCGGGTCGCACTCGTCACGTCGCCGACGATCGCATCGTCCGCAGCCCGCACGTACATGCCGCGTTCCAGCCGCGTCGAACACCGCACATGCCGTAGGACCCGCGGCGGGTGGCCGAGGTTACGAACGCGCGCGACCGACTCCTGACCGAGGAAACACCCCTTGGTCGTGTCGATCAGATCGTCGAGTCCCGCCTCGGCGGGGATCGAGCGCGTGTCGAACTCCGTGCCCATCGTCGGCACCCCGCGGACGATCCGCCACGCATCCGCTGCCGGACGTGGGCACGCGCGGAACCCGGCCGCGCGCAGCGCGGCGCCGACCGCTCGCCGTTCTGGCTCGTCGACCACGAGGTCGACGCCGCCTCCGAACAGGGACGGCGCGCTCGCGGCCATGCCGACCGGCGGCGCCGCGGCATCGGGGAGCGCGAGCAACGCGACGGCGCCGGCGACGTCCTCGAGCGTCACGTCGGCGGACAGGACGTAGGGCCGCAGGGCAGCCGCGACGTCCTCGGGCTGGACCGGATCTTGCACGAGGAGGGTGTCTTCACGTCGGCGGATGACCTGGACGTCCGCCCGGACGTGTCCGGTGGGGGTGAGCAGCAGCGAGCGGCAGGCGGCCCCCGGCATCAGGCCTGCGATGTCCGCCGTCAGCAGGTCATGCAACCAGGCGGTCGCGTCCGCCCCGCTCACACGGATCGAGCGCCATCGAGACAGGTCGACGAACCCGCGCCCCGCCAGCAGCGCGTCGAGGTCCCGCTCGAACGTGGCGTCTTGGTCGACCATCGCTTCCGTCGGCCATTATCGGTTGCGGTGAACGTTCCGAGGACGCTGTTGGTCACCAACGATTTCCCGCCGCGGGTCGGTGGGATCCAGCGGACCCTCGAGGCGCTGTGGCGTGAGATGCCGGCGGACCGCGTCGCCGTCTTCTGCCCCCAGGACGACGGGGCCGAGGCGTACGACGCCACGGCGGCCTTCCACGTCGACCGGCAACCCGAACGGTTCCTGCGCCCCACGCCCTCCGTCGCCCGTCGCATCGAGGCGTCGGCTCGGTCGTTCGACGCAGAGGCGATCCTGTTCGGCGCGACCTATCCGCTCGCGATGCTCGGGCCGACCCTGTCACGCCGCGGTCTGCCGTACCTCGCCGCCGCGCACGGCTTCGAGTACTGGCTCTCGCTCGCGCCGGGGACCCACTCGTTGATGCGCTACGCGACCTCGCGAGCGGCACGCGTGCCGGTCCTGTGCTCGGCGTTCATCGCACGGACGGTCCGGTCCGCTGTCCCGGGTCGGGTGCCGGTCACGGTCCTGTATCCGGGGGCCGACGTCGAGCGGTTCCGCCCCGATCTGGAGACCGCGAGCCTGCGCGCATCCCTGGGACTCGGTGACCGGCCGCTCGCGGTGTGCGTCAGCCGGCTGGTGGCCCGCAAGGGTCAAGATGTGTTGATCCGTGCGATGCCGGCGATCCGAGCGCGGGTGCCGGACGCGGCCCTCGTGATCGTCGGAGCCGGACCGTACGAGGACAAGCTGCGTGCGATGGCGCACGGCGCCGACGACATCGTGTTCACCGGCCAGGTGCCCGAGGAGGAGTTGCCGCGATACTACGCGCTCGCCGACGTGTTCGCGATGCCGTGTCGCACGCGCCTGGGCGGCCTCGAGGTGGAAGGCTGGGGCAACGTGTTCATCGAGGCGGCGGCGTGCGGGAAGCCCGTGGTCGTCGGTGATTCCGGTGGCGCTCGGGAGGCGCTCGTCGACGGCGAGACCGGGATCCTCGTCGACGGCACCAGCGAGGCCGAGGTGGCCGATGCGGTCGCCACGCTGCTGGCCGATCCCGTCCGCGCGCAGGAGATGGGGGAGGCCGGGCGCGAGCGCGTCCTTCGCTCCCACCGATGGCCCGAGATCGCTGCGCGCCTCGGCGAGTGGCTGGCAGAGGCCGCCACCCCGGTGTGAGGGCTCGGCTCCACGGACCCGCCCGAGGCCGGGGGTACCCTCCGATCGTGAGTCAGGACCGACGGTGTCCCAACTGCGGCGCGCTCGTCAGCGAGGACGCCGAGTGGTGCGGGCAGTGCTTCACGAGCCTGCGGCAGCCCGAGCCCGAACCCGAGCCGCCGCCACAGCCGCAGGCGGCGGCCGCGACGGCGACGGCGACGCCGAAGCAGCCCGCGTTCTGGCCGTGCACCGTCTGCGGCTCCCAGAACCCGATCGCCTTCGACGTGTGCGCGACGTGCGGCACGCCGTTCGCCACCGTGATGCGCGGTGTGGAGCGACGAAGCGTGGATCCGCAGCTCGCGCGGACGCGATCCCTGCTGTTCCCGGGCGCGGGGCATGCGGCACTGGGCCACACGGTCGACGGGTTCGCGCGCGGCGCGGTGTTCGCCCTGTCGCTCGCTGTGGCGATCTTCCTCGCGGTGACCGTGCCGCACAGGCCGCTGATGGTGCTCGCGATCGCGGTCCTTCTCGTCTTCGCCGGAGGCGTCTACGCCGTCTCGCTGGCGGAGACGAAGCAGCTGTCGGCGGGCGGTGGCTTGATCGTCCCATCGCGCATCCTGTTGTGGGTCACGGTGGGTGTGATGTTCCTGATCGTCGCGGTGATCGCGGTGTCCATCGCGGGCAACGCCCGACGGTAGTATCCGCCGGTGGAGCACGCCGAGGGCACGATCGTGATCGACGCGCCGCTCGACGACGTCGTGGACGTGATCGAGGACTACGAGGCCTATCCGGACTGGGCGGAGGTCCGTCGCGTCGATGTCCGGCAGCGCGGCGAGGGCGACCGCGCGACCGAAGTCGCGTTCGAGGTCGACGTGCCGGTGCTCGGGAAAGCGTCGTACACGTTGCGGTACCGGTACGCGCCCGGCGGCACCGGCATCTCGTGGGAGTCCACCGAGGCTCACGGCGCGGTGCGCGAGATCCGTGGGGAGTACCTCCTGGACGAGGCGGAGCAGGACAGGACGACCGTCACCTACCGGCTCGCGGTGGAGCTCGGCCCGCTCGTGCCCGGGTTCCTGCGCACCGAGGGTGCCAAGCGCGTGATCGAGAACGCGCTCGAGCGGCTGAAGCGTCGCGTCGAGATGGGCTAGTCCCGGCGGCCGACTAAGCTGGCGCGCGATGCGGGTCATCTTGTTCACGGGGAAGGGCGGGGTCGGCAAGACGACCGTGGCGGCCGCGACGGCCGTCCGGTCCGCGGCCGAGGGCCACCGGACGTTGATCATGAGCACCGACCCGGCGCATTCCCTCGCGGATGCGTTCGAGGTACGGATCGGCGACACCCCGAGTGAGATCACCGCGAACCTGTGGGCGCAACAGATCGACGCGCAGGAACGGCTCGAGGAGAACTGGCGCGAGATCCAGGACTACATGGTGCAGGTGATGAACTGGGCAGGCACCGAGACGATCCAAGCAGAAGAGCTCACGGTGATCCCGGGGATCGACGAGATCTTCGCGTTGATCGACGTGAAGACCCACGTCGAATCCACCGCCTACGACGTCGTGCTGGTGGATTGCGCACCGACCGCCGAGACGCTCCGACTGCTCAGCCTGCCTGACATCATGAACTGGTACATCGAGCGGATCTTCCCGGTGCAGCGGCGCGTGGTGAAGGCCGTGCGCCCCCTCGTGTCTCGCACGACCAACCTGCCGATCGCCGGCGACCGCGTGTTCGCGGCGGTCGAGCGGCTCCACCGCAACCTCGACGCGGTGCGACACATCCTCGCCGATGAGCAGATGTCGTCGGTTCGCCTCGTCGTCAACCCGGAGAAGATGGTGATCGCCGAAGCGCGACGCACGTACACGTACCTCGGGCTCTTCGGCTACCGCGTCGACGCGGTCGTCGCGAACCGCATCCTGCCGACCGACGTCACCGATCCGTACTTCGGCAAGTGGAAGGACATCCAGGCCGAGCATCTCGCCACCGTGCACGAGTCCTTCGAGCCGGTGCCCATCTTGGAGGCCCGACTGTTCGACCGCGAGATGGTCGGCGTCGGGCTCCTCGCGGAGATGGCGGCAGAGATCTACGACGAGCGCGACGCAACGTCGGTGCTATACCACGACGATCCGATCCAGGTCAGCAAACGAGGCAATGGCTACGTGCTGCGCATGCGCCTGCCGTTCATCACCGGCGGCGACCTGAACGTTCATCGTCGCGGGGATGAGCTGTTCGTCCGGCTCGGCAGCTACAAGCGCAACCTGCTGTTGCCGCAGACGCTGAAGCGCCTCGCGATCCGCGGTGCGAACCTGATCGACGATCACCTCGAGATCGGGTTCGAACGCCCGCCCGATACGCCCGACACGGAAGGGACCTGATCCATGCCTGAGCCGTCAGACGCGACCGCCCCGGTTCCCGAAACCCCGCACGGCACCACGTGTCCGGTGGCCTGGTGTCCCGTATGCCTGGCCGTCTCCGTCGTCCAGCCGGTCGCGCCCGACCTCGTCACGCACCTGCTCAAGGCAGGCACGGAGCTGTTCCTCGCGTTCCAGGCGGTCATCGATTCGCGCGGCGACGATCTCGACGGATCCGAGACGCGCGAGCCGCTGCGGTTGGAGAAGATCGACGTCGGATGACGATGAGCACGGCCGTCGGCGTCGACGTCGGCGGCACGAAGGCGGTTGCCGCGCTCGTCGCCCCCGACGCGACGGTCCTGTCGCGGGAGATCGTCGAAACGCCGGCGGAGGACGTGCCCGCCGTCCTCAAGGCGATGTACACGGTTGCGACGGCGGTCGCCGACAGCTCGGCGGTTGCGATCGGGGTGGGCGCTGCGGGGCTCGTCGAGCTCGGCACCGGCCGCATGCGGTTCGCGCCGAACATCGCGTGGCGCGACGCCGACCTGCGTGAGCCGCTTGCCCCGCTCGGCCTGCCTACCTTCATCGACAACGACTGCACGGCGGCCTCGGTCGGGGAGATGCTCGCGGGGGCCGGCCGCGGCGTCTCGGACTTCCTGTACGCCGGGGTCGGCACGGGGATCGGCGGCGGGATCGTCAGCGGCG
The DNA here is from genome assembly GCA_046734555.1 of Actinomycetota bacterium. Taxonomy (GTDB): domain Bacteria; phylum Actinomycetota; class UBA4738; order UBA4738; family HRBIN12; genus AC-51. The sequence continues at coordinate 9,043 of JBKPRM010000138.1, forward strand.
GCGAGGTGATCCGCGGGGCGCACGGTTTCGCCGGCGAGATCGGGCACTTCGTCGTCGAACCGGGTGGCCCGCTGTGCGGGTGCGGGCAGCACGGCTGCTTCGAGACCGTTGCGAGCGGCTCGGCCATCACCCGGCTCGGTCGCGAACGGCTGGGTCTCGACGGCTACGGCGTCGTCGCCGCCGCACGGCGTGCTGAGCCGGCCGCGACCGCGATCCTCACCGAGGTCGGGGAGCGCCTCGGTCAGGGGCTCGCCGGCCTGGCGAACATCCTGGATCCGGAGCTGATCGTCGTCGGCGGCGGCGCGGCGTCGGGTGCCGGCGACCTCTTGCTGGAGCCCGCCCGGCGCGTGTTCGCTGAGACGATCCAAGGCGCCGCCTATCGGCCGCCGGTCCAGATCGTGCCCGCAGCCTTCGGCGCCGACGCCGTGGCGATCGGTGCTGCCCTCTGGGCCTTGCAGGAGGTCGGATGAGGTTCGGGCTCTTCCTGTCCGCGTTCACGGCGGAGCCTCGCAAGCCGCTCGACGTCGCCGGACGAGCGGCCGCCGCCGGGTACGAGTCCGTCTTCGTCTACGACCACCTGTTCCCGCCCGGCGCGCCGGAGCGGCCGTCGGTCGAGCCCTTCACGTTGCTCGCCGCGGCGGCTGCCGCGAACCCCGGGCTCGGCGTCGGCATCCTCGTGTCGCGCGCCGGCTGGCGCCCGCTCGGGATGCTCGCGAAGGAGACGGCCTCGTTGTCGCTCATCTCCGGCCGCGACGCGATCGTGGGCCTCGGCCTCGGAGACCGGTTCGGGGCGGCTGAGCACGCCGCCGCCGGACTCCCGTACCCGCCCATCGAGCAACGCACGGTGCTGCTCGAGGAGACCGCCTCGGCGATGCGTGCGCTGCTGGCCGGCGACCCGTGGCCCGGCGGGTCGATGACGCCGCAGGTCGATGGCCCGCTGCTGCCGCGGGCGCGCGCCGCGGTGTGGGTCGGCGGCACCTCCGAGCGGGTCGTGCGTTCGGCCGCACGGACGGCCGACGCCTGGAACGGCTGGGGCATGTCCGCCGATGCGTTCGAACATCGGGCGACGCAGCTCGCCGGGTTCGCGCGAGAGGCGGGTCGCGACCCCGCGGCGGTGCCGCCGACGTGGGCCGGCATCGTCCTCCTCGGCGCGGACGCTACCGAGCTCGCGACCCTCGAGGACGAACGGGAGAGCGC
>JBKPRM010000139.1:0-4706 GCA_046734555.1 Actinomycetota bacterium
GTGATCATCCGCCGAGCGACCACGGCTCGAGCCGCGCGCCGACGTTGGGCGATCCCATGAGTCGCGCGCCTGGCTTCCGCCGTCCGCAACAGGTCTTCGGTCCGATACTTCGCCACATCCGCGTTCAGCATCCCGGTCACCTCCTGGACGCCTCCACCGTACGCCGACCTTCCGCGAGATACGCTGACGTGCAACAACATCTGGGTGTGCCGTCCGTGACACCCGCCGAGTGACACTCGGCACATCCAGCTGGTGGTTTGCAGCACACCCGGCGCTCCGCAACGATGCGCCGGACGGATCAGGCCAGTGGGAGGGCCGGTGCAATACCTGTTCTTGGCAGCGATCGTCGCCGGAGCGATCGTCATCGGGGTCGACGCCGTGCGACAGCGGCAAGCCTTGCGACGGGCCCTCGATGTGCCCAGCGTCGTCGCACGCGCGGCGCGGGAGCGGCGGGGCACGATCGATGTCAACGGAACGCTCGCGAGGGCCATCGCGTCACCGGCCGACGACGCCCGCGATCTGTGGATCGAGCTGTGGGACGCGCTCGACCCCGAGGCCTTCGTTCCCGTGCTCGCGGAAGGCGTCGAGACGAAGGTCTTCAGCATGCGGTGGGGCAACGACTACGGACTCGCCGCTCGGCCGGACCATCGGCTGCACCTCGAGCTACAGCCGGCAGAGATCGATCTCATGGCGCTCATGGATGGGTCGCGCACCGCCGGAGAGCTGATCGTCTCGCGCCTGCAAGACGCCGGAGACCTCGATCCGGGCGCCGTGCTCGGATTGATCCAGGTGCTGCGAGAGGACGGGTTCCTGGATCCGGCTCCGCCCGATACACGAGCATTGGTGCGGCAGCGCCTGGACCGCGGATCGACCGGGAGCCGGAAGCTGCGCGATTTCGGCAGGACGCTTCGAATCGGCTGGGCGGGGGCAGACGCGTTCGTCCGGGCGACGTATCGAGCCGGCGGGAAGCTCTTCTTCAGGGCGCCGGTGGTCATCGCGTCGAGCGCGCTCGCCATCGCGGGCTTCGCGTGCTTCGTCATCGTCCAGAGATCGGACACCTACACCCTGTCGGCGACCGCGGCACCGGGCGAGACGATCCTGTTCCTCGCGCTCGCGATGTTCCTGACGTTCGCGCACGAGCTCGGCCACGCGACCGTGCTCGTGCACGGTCGGCGGCACGTGATCGAGGCGGGATTCCTGATCTTCTTCGGGTCGCCGGCATTCTTCGTCGACGCGTCCGACGGTCTCATGCTCGAGCGCCGCCAACGGATGATGCTGTCGTTCGCGGGTCCATATGCCGAGCTCGTGCTCGCCGGCATCGCGTCGATCGTGATGATCTCGTTGCCCGGCACCGGGGTCGGCGCCTTCCTGTATCGGTTCGCGCTGATCAACTACTTCGTGATCTTCATGAACCTGATCCCGCTGCTGGAGCTCGACGGGTACTGGATCTTCTCGGACCTGATCCAGGTACCCAACCTCAGACGGCGCTCGCTCAACTTCATCAAACGCGATCTGTGGCACAAGCTCGCGGCGCGTCAGCGGCTGAGCCTCCAGGAAGGGGGCTTCGCGCTGTACGGCCTCGTCGGCACCGCGTTCACGATCTTCTCGTTCATCACCGCGTATTTCTTCTGGCGCGCGATCTTCGGTGGGCTCGTGATCGCGTTGTGGGACGGCGGGCTCGTGTCGCGGATCTTGCTCATCCTGCTTGCGCTCGTGTTCATCGGACCCTTGATCCGTGGGCTCATCACCCTTGCGCGGTCGATCTGGAGGCGGGTCGCGGAGGTCGTGGAGCGCGTGCGGTTCCGGTTCGAGCGATCGTGGCGGGTCGAGGCCGCAGCGTTGATCGACGCCCTCCCGGCGTTCGACGATCTCGACGAGGATCTGCTCTCCGACCTCGCCGGGCGCGTCGAGATCGTGTCGGTCAGCGACGGCCAGGTGGTGTTCCGTCGCGGCGACGCGGCCGATGCCTTCTACGTCGTCCGCTCGGGCACGATCCGGATCGAGGACGAGGATGAAGAAGAAGGCGACACGATCGTCCTGACCGTGCTGCGGCGCGGCGACGCCTTCGGCGAGCTCGGTCTCCTCGGGTCGGCGCCGCGATCGGCCACGGCTCGCGCCGAGGGTAAGACGACGCTGTTCCGGGTCGACAAAGCCTCGTTCGACAGGCTCCTCGCCGATGACATCACCGCGCCGTCGTTCGCGCCGACGATGCAGGCTTACGCAGAGCTGCGGTCACTCCCCGCCTTCCGAACGCTGTCGACAGCTGACCTGGCGTTGGTCCTCGAACACGGTTCGTGGATGGGCGTCGCCCCAGGAGAGATCTTGATCGAGCAGGGGGAGCCAGGCGACGCGTTCTACGCCCTGGGCTCCGGACGGGTCGACGTGGTCCGCGACGAGCAGGTGATCGCGACACTGGGCGCAGGAGATCATTTCGGCGAGGTCGCCCTGCTGACGGATGCGCCCCGGAACGCGACGGTGATCGCCCACTCGCCGAGCCGAGTCTTCCGGCTCGACCGGGACGGCTTCGGTCAGGTCGTCGCACGGACGCTGCCCCGCTCCGCCGACCGCACGCCGGACCGCACGATGGAACACTGAGGAGGGTCGATGGTCTGTTGGCATTGCCGACGCACCGCGGTGGGAGCGTGCCGCTTCTGTGGCCGGGGCGTCTGCGAGGACCACGCACAGGAGCAGCCGTTCGTGCTCGAGCTGTACCGGGCGGGGGAGATGACCCGGGCGCTGGTCGTGGAGGACGCCTTGTTCTGCGGGAGCTGCACGCCCCGACCCGACCCGATCGATCTGCCAGAGCTCGACGAGTGACGTGCGTCACACGCCACTCGTGACGCCCGGCACCGGGCCTCGGTGACGGAAAGCACGGGTTGGTTGTGATGACGGCTACCGGCCCCGCGGTGCCTGCGGGGAGAGGATGTCCCCATAGACGGGCCGGAGAGGTCCGGGACCGAAGGGAGCGATCAGGGATGGCCGAGAAGAAGATCAAGCCGAAGGCCCCGAAGTCCGAGGAGCCCGCGGCGGGCGCCCGCAACGCGAAACGGACGACTGCCAAGGCCGTGCACCCGAAGGCCGTGCACCCGAAGGCCGTGCACCCGAAGGCCGTGCACCCGAAGGCCGTGCACCCGAAGGCCGTGCACCCGAAGGCGGTCCATCCGAAGAAGGTCTGACCAGCCCAGTTCCACGTTGAGAAGCCCGGGCATCGCCCGGGCTTCTCGGTGTTCCGCAACCGTCGCGTCCTACCGGCGGCAACCTGCAACGACGTCCTGCGATACGCTCCGCCGCGTGACCACCGGCGATGGGCTCTCAGCGGCCATGGCCTCCACCCCGATCCTGCAAGGGGTTCCCAAGAAGGACATCGCCAGGCTCGCAGCGGCGGGGACCACGCGTCGGTTCCGTCGTGGCACGTACATCTGTCACCAAGGGGACCCTTCGCCAGACATCTACTTCCTCGTCGAGGGCCGGATCGAGATCAGCTCGTTCTCACCAACCGGAGCGAGGATCCTGCACGCGACCGTCGACACGCCTCAGTTCCTCGGAGAGCTCGGCGTGCTCGGAGAGCTTCCGCGAAGCGCCGATCTCCTCGCGCTCGACGACTCCGACGTCTGGACGTCTCCCGGCGAGGAGTTCATCGGCTTCGTGACGGCCCAGCCGAGCGCCGCGCAGCAACTGCTCGCGGCGCTCGCTCGGCAGATCCAGGAGCACCAGGCCTTCGCCGACGACCTGCTCTACCTCGATCTCAAGGGGCGGGTCGCGAAGCGTCTGTTGCAGATGGGGACGGCGACGCTCGAGGATCTCCCCGCGCCGGGTACGACCGTCAAAGCGTTGACGCACGCGGATCTCGCGAGCCTGTGCGGGGGGAGCCGTGAGAACGTGACGCGGATCATCACCGACCTTCAACGGCGGGGTCTCGTGAAACGCGAGGGACAGCGCTACGTGCTGCAGAAGCCGCAGCAACTCGCGAAGATCGCCGGCCTCTAGCCGTCTTCGGGCGCGGTAAGGCCCGGAACGTCCCGTACCGTCGCCGTCCGGGAGGCCGGATCGACCGAGACGACGAAGGCCTCGACCGCGGGGATCAACGTTTCGGCTCCGTGCTCGTCGACGACGCGCCAGATGTCGTGCGCCGGGTACGCGAGCACCTCGGCGACCCGCCCGAGCTCGCGTCCCGCCTGGGTCGTCACCGAGGAGCCCTCCATCTGGAACGCCCACCATTCCCCCGCTTCCAGCGGCGGGAGCCACGACTCCGGCACGACGAGATCGTGGCCGGCGAGCGTCGCGGCCGCGTCACGGTCTGCGATGCCCTCGAACGTGACCAAGAGCCGATGTCCGTGCGGACGCGTGGAGACGATCGTCAATCGGCGACCCGTATCGTCGAACACGACCGAGCCGGGCGTCCACCGCTCGGGGTTGTCGGATCGGTTGTCCACGGCGACCTCGCCTCGGATTCCGTGTGCCTTGGTGGCGCGGCCGACGACGACTGTCGGCTCATCCACGCTAGTCCTCGAAGTCGACCCTGGCGGCGAGGTTCTGCCGCGACGCCGCGGCCCGCACGATGGTCCGGATCGCCTTCGCCGTCCGGCCACCGCGGCCGATGACCTTGCCGAGCTCACCGGGCGCGACGGTCACACGGAAGGTGGGGCCCCGATCGTCCATCGATTCGGCGACGCGCACCTCGTCGGGGTCGTCGACGAGCTCTCGAC
>JBKPRM010000140.1:0-4575 GCA_046734555.1 Actinomycetota bacterium
GTCGATCGCCTGCGCGCACTGCTCGCCGATCGCCTTGAGGAACGACAGATCGTCGGCACCGAAGTCGGTGCCCGGCGGGTACGAGGCGGAGAAGCCCCCGATCGCGACCTCGCCCAGCAGGAGCGGCAGGCAGACGAGCGCGTGGTCGCGTTGTTCGCCGCGTCCCTGCAGCGAGGGGTATCGCTCGTCGCGCTCGGCGGTCGTCGACAGGACCACGGGGCGCCGGTCTCGGATCGCTTCCGACAGCGGCAACTCGTCGTCCAGCCCGAAGGAGTGCCAGTACGGGTGGTCGTCGGTCTCGTAGCCGCTCACGCCGATGACCTCGACGCGCCGATCGCCGCCCACGAGGCCGACGGTTCCGGCTGCGGCGCCGACCGTCTTGACCCCGTCGTCGAGCATCGCGCGCAGGACCTCCTCGACGGTGGTGGCCCGACCGAACGCCGCGGTCACGTCCTTCAAGACCTCGTTGCGACGCGCTTCCTCCAGCGCCGCGGCACGAGCCTCGCTCTCGGCGGCGAACAGTCGCGCGGTGTCGATCGCGAGAGCGGCCCGGTCTGCGATCTCCTCCGCGAGCTCGAGGTCCGCCTGCCCGTAGGTGTCATGCGTCTCCGCGCCGATGAGCGTGAGCGCGCCGAACGTTCGTCCGCGCGCCGCGAGCGGCAGGACCATCGCGCAGCGCAGATGCAGCTCCCGCATCGTCCGCAGGAGATCGGGGTCCGCGATCAGTGCCCGCAGCATCTCGTCGGTGATCGACGGCGTGAGCTCCGGCTCGCCCGTCCGGATCACGTGCGGGCTGCCCGTCGGGGAGTCCGGGTCGGTCGGGAACCTGCGTTGGAGATCCCGGGCGAGGTCGACCTTCGCCGGGTCGGGGTGCACGACCACCACGTTGCGGATCGCGCCTTCCTCGATGAGATCCACGCTGAACCAATCCGCGAGCGCGGGGACGAGCACGTCGCCGAGATGCTTCATCGTCTCGTCGACGTCGAGCGAGCCCGACAAGGCGTCGCCGGCGCGGGCGAGGAACCGCAGCCGGTCGCGCTCGCGTGTCTCGTTCGCCAGCGTGCGATCCAGGCGAGCGAGCAACTGCACGACCACCCCGGCAACCAGGACGAACACGACGATCGCCAGCAGGTCCTGCTCGCCCCGCTGGCCCGTCTGGCCGGCCGCGACGACGTAGCGATCGAGCAGGATCGCCGATTCGACGATCGCGATCGTCGCCGCGACCACCCGGCCGGCGAGCGTCGCCGCCACGACGATCAGCACGTACGGGACACCCGGGAAGATCGCCAATGCTCCGTCGCGGACGATCGGCGTGATCACCAGGGGTCCGAGGATGGCGATCGCGATGCCCAGCCACAGCCGGGCCGAGGTGCGGGGCAGGAAGATCCCCTCCCGCGCCCCCCAGACGCTGCCTCCGCTCATCGCCCAGTCATCCTTCGCGCCGAAGGACAACCACCGTACACACCGCGTGTCGCACGGGTCGAGGGGCATCCGTTTGCCGAGGTGGAACCCCGGGTACGGGCTCGATGTCGAGACGACGAGGAGGTCATACCGTGCTAGCGGACATCGATCTCCAGCAAGGCGTCGAGGACGCGTGGAACAGTATCGCCGTCTTCGTACCGAAGCTGGTTGGGTTCCTCCTGATCTTGTTGATCGGGTACTTCATCGCGAAACTGCTCGCCCGCCTGGTGGATACGGTCCTGGAGCGGATCGGCTTCGACAACTGGGTGGAGCGCGGGTCGCTGCGGATGACGTTCGAGAACAGCAGGTTCGACCCGTCCGACCTGGTGGGTCTCGTGGTCTTCTGGGCGGCGTTCCTGGTGGTGCTGCAGCTCGCGTTCGGGGTGTTCGGGCCGAACCCGGTGAGCGACCTCCTCACCGGGATCATCGCCTACCTGCCGAACGTGTTCGTCGCGGTCATCATCCTGGTGATCGCATCGGCGCTGGCGAAGGTCGTGACCGACGTCCTGAGCGCGATGCTCGGAGGCGTCACCGGCGGCCGATGGATCAGCCGGGGCGCGGGGCTCGCGATCTTGGTCGTCGGCATCTTCGCAGCGTTGAACCAGCTGAAGATCGCGCCTGAGATCGTGAACGGTCTGTTCTACGCGATCCTCGTCGCGATCGTCGGTTCGGTGATCGTCGCGGTCGGCGGCGGCGGGATCCGCACGATGCAGCGATATTGGGAGCGCGCGAGCGGCCGGCTCGAGGTGACCGGCGCCGAGATCAAGCGCAGCGCCGACACCGACGCCGCACGCCGCACGCTGGACCTGCGGATGGAAGAGGAGCGCGACCGCCTCGACGCGGGTCGCCGAGAGACGACGTCGTAACCGGCAGCCCGTATGCACCGCAGCCGGGACCGCCTTCGGCGGTCCCGGCTCGGTCTTGCGCAGATGTGGCAAGTGCTAGCCTCAACGGGCCATGGAGGCCTCGGAAGATCAGGTCGAGCAACACGAAGGCGAGATGATCGCCCAGGCCGCGCAGACGTCGGCCGAGGAGACGGCCGACGCGATCGACGTCGCCGCCGAGGTGAACGAAGACCCGCAGGTCGCCGACGCGCTCGCAGTCGCTGCGCTGCACGCCGACAAGACCGTGAGTCGTGTCGGATGGATCCGGAGCTTCGTGACCCGCGTGTTGCATCCCGCGGGTAGCTGACCCCCGCGCGGGGCCGCCCTAGGTGCGAGCGCCCATCAGCTCTTCCTTGCGCGCGGCCATCCGCTCACCCAGCTGCGCGAGCTCCTCCTCCTCGAAGACCTGGCGGGCTTGCTCGAACATCTCGGTCTCTTCCTCCTCGATGTGGTGCTCGAGGTTCTCCTTGAGGACCGTGAACTTGGCGCCCCACGTCTCGTCGTCGTAGGCGACGTCGTCGATCTCACCGAGGACCATGTCGACGACGTTGTGCTCCTCGTAGGCCTCCAGGACGAGCTCCTTCGCCTTCGGGTGCTCCTTGAGTGCCGGGTAGAAGATCTCCTCCTCGATCGCCTCGTGCACCTCGAGCTCGCGACGGAGCTTCGCGAACCCTTCCTCACGCGTCTTCACGCCGCGCTCGGTGGTGGAGTCGAGCTCCCCAAGCATCTTCTTGACCTTGTCGTGGTCCGCCTTCAGCAGTTGCAGCGCGTCCATCCAGTCCCTCCTTCGCGTCCGGGCCGTATGGCCGGTTCCTACCGCGGGGAGCGGACCGCGAAACGCGGCTCGGCCGGTTTCGTATCGCCGGGACCGGTTACGTCTTCGTGGACAGGGCCGGAAGGAGGTGCACAGCGATGCCAGGCAAGCGGTCCAGCATCAAGAACGAGAAGCAGTACGAGGCGCTTCGCGACAAGGGCATGTCGAAGGAGCGAGCCGCTCGGATCGCCAACTCGCCCGGCGCCTCCAAGCGAGGCGGCAAGAAGTCCGGATCGGGTGGCGACCCGAAGCAGGGCGGCACCACCGCGCAGAAGAAGGCCGCCGGCCGCAAGGGCGGCAAGGCGACGGCGAAGAAGCGGTCTACGAAGAAGTCGTGACGCAGGACGCGGCCCCCGTTTCACGAGCTCCGCAGAGGTCGTGAACCGGGGGCCGTGGTGCGCCGTCGTGCAGACGGCCCGTCAGACGCGGCTTCGCCCCGACACCGCCCGCCAGACCAGCAGCAGCACGATCGCCGCGATGATCGACGCGATCCAGTCGACACCGGACGTGTCCTTGAAGATCGCGCCGGCGGCCCACCCGCCGATCACGGCGCCGAGGATGCCGACGATGATCGTGCCGATCAGGCCCATCGGGTCTCGTCCCGGCAGCAGGAACCGCGCCAGCACGCCGACGACCAGGCCGACCACGATGTAGCCGAGAATCGAGCCGACATCGACGCTCGAGTCGTTCGCGGCCAAGAAGCCAAGCACGTGGAGCATGATCCCCCTCCTTCGCTCGTGTCCGGGAAGGGATGCCCGGTCGCGCGGACCGGCAAACACCGGCGGTTCGAACCCGCGCGTCAGGGGTAGAACACGGGCATGCCACGCGATCGAGGAAGGGACGAGCTCCCGGGCACCCTCAAGCGTTCACCCGCGAAGGCGCAGCGCCTCTACGCGACGGTGCATGACAGCGCCGTCGAGTCCTACGGGGAGGGGGAACGCGCGCACCGGACCGCCATGGATGCGCTCAAGCATTCCTTCGAGAAGGTAGGCGACCATTGGGAGCCGAAGAAGCGGAAGGGTCCGTCGGATGCCCAGGCGGCCAAGCGCGGCCGTGCCGCTCGTCGCGGTGGCCTGACCGCCGGGGGCGTCGACGTGCTCGGACATACCCGTGAGGAGCTGTATGCCCGGGCCAAACGACTCGGCGTGCACGGCCGGTCTCGCATGACGAAGCAGGAGCTCGGCGAGGCTATCGCCCGCAAGCAGGACTGAGCGCGCGCCGCCAGGAGGCCCCTCGCTATCGTGGGGGGATGCCCGAGCGGAAGGTGCTCGTGGAGATCGCGGGCCGCGAGGTCGCGATCTCGAACCCCGACAAGGTCTTCTTCCCGGCCCTCGGGCTCACGAAGCTGGATCTGGTTCGCTACTACCTGGCCGTCGCCGACGGCGCGCTCCGCGGCGTCGGCGGTCGTCCCATGGC
>JBKPRM010000141.1:0-2926 GCA_046734555.1 Actinomycetota bacterium
GTCCAGGCCTGCCTGCACAAGCCCGACGGGTTCGGCATGGCCCTGCACTACCTCCAGCGGGTGCCGGGCGTCTCGGGCGGCGTCGTCGTCGTCGGCGACCGGATCGGGGTCGCGGGTGGCGTGGAGATCGCCGGATGAGCAGCGACGAACGTCAGCGCGCGGAAGCGAAGGTTCGCGTCGAGGAGCTCCGCGAGCAGATCAACCACCACTCCTACCGGTATCACGTCCTCGACGACCCGGAGGTCAGCGACGCCGAGTACGACGACCTCGTCGGTGAGCTCCGACGCCTCGAGGACGCCTTCCCCGAGCTGATCACGCCCGATTCGCCGACCCAGCTCGTCGGCGCGCCGCCGACCGCGCTGTTCGCCCCGGTCGAGCACCGCGCGCCGATGCTCTCGCTCGACAACGCGTTCTCCGTGCCGGAGCTCGACGCCTGGAGCGAGCGCGTCTCCCGCGGCCTCGGCGGTCCGGCCGACGGGTTCGTCTGCGAGCTGAAGATCGACGGGGTCGCGTGCGCGCTCACCTACGAGCGCGGCCGGCTCGTCCGGGCGGCCACGCGTGGCGACGGCCGGATCGGCGAGGACATCACCGCCAACGTCAAGACGGTCGAGGGCGTCCCGCACCGCCTCGCGATCGACGACCCGCCCGCGGTCGTTGAGATCCGCGGCGAGATGGACCTACCGGTCAAGGCGTTCGAGGAGCTGAACGAGCGCCTCGGCCAGGCGGAGCAGCGGACGTTCGCGAACCCCCGCAACGCCGCAGCAGGGTCCCTCCGCCAGAAGGACGCGAAGGTGACCGCCTCCCGGCCGCTTCGGCTGTGGGTGCACTCGTTCGGCGCCGCCGAGGGCGTGTCCTTCGAGTCCCACCTCGACTTCCTGGAATGGGCGGCCAAGGCGGGGCTCCCGGTACCGCCGACGACCGAGCGCAAGCGCACGATCGCCGACGTCGAGGCGTTCCTGCGTCACTGGGAGGAACACCGGCACTCCGTCGACTGGGAGATCGACGGCGCGGTGATCAAGGTCGACCGGATCGATCAGCAGCGCGAGCTCGGGGCGACCTCGCACGCGCCGCGGTGGGCGATCGCATATAAGTTCCCGCCCGAGGAGCGCACCGCGCTGCTCAAGAAGATCGACGTGCACACCGGACGCACCGGCAAGGTGACGCCGTTCGCGGTCCTCGACCCGGTGTTCGTCGGCGGGGTCACGATCACCTACGCGACCCTGCACAACGAGGACGAGGTCCGCCGCAAGGACGTCCGCCAGGGCGACATGGTGATCGTCCGGCGCGCGGGAGACGTGATCCCCGAGATCGTCGGGCCCGTGCTCGCGAAACGGAAGAAGAGCGCCCGCCGGTGGTCGATGCCGAAGACCTGCAACGCGTGCGGCGCCCCGCTGGTGCGTCCCGAGGGGGAGGCCGACTTCCGCTGCCCGAACAAACGCAAGTGCCCCTCCCAGGGCCTGGAATGGTTGTTCCACTTCGCTGGGCGAGGCGCGATGGACATCGAGCACCTCGGCTACATGACCGTGATGCGCTTGCTCGACAAGGGGCTGATCGAGGACCCCGCCGACATCTACGCCCTCGACGCCGACAAGCTCACCCAGCTGCCGGGGTTCAAGGACCGGTCGGTGACGAACCTGCTCGATCAGATCGAGGCGTCGAAGGACCGTCCGATCTGGCGCCTGCTCGTCGGCTTGAACATCCGCCACGTCGGCAGCCATGTGGCGCAGGTGCTCGCGAAGGCCTTCGGGACGATCGATGCGCTGGCGGACGCGAGCGAGGACGACATCGACGCCGTGCCGGGCATCGGTCCCGAGATCGCCGCGACCGTCCGGGAGTGGTTCGACGAAGACGAGAATCGCCAGCTGATCGAGAAGCTGCGCGCGGCCGGCGTTCGCCTCGCCGACGAGCGCGTCGAACCGAGGACCGCGCAGACGCTCGCCGGGCTCTCGGTCGTGCTCACCGGCGGACTCGAGGGGTTGTCCCGCGAGGAGGCGACGGCGCTCGCCGAGGATGCCGGCGCGCGGGTGGCGTCGAGCGTGTCAGGCAAGACGGCGTTCGTCGTCGCCGGGGAGAACCCCGGATCGAAGCTCGCGAAGGCCGAAGCGCTCGGCGTTGAGGTGATCGACGAAGCGGAGTTCCTGCGCCGGGTCCGGGAGGGTGCCGAGTGACCCTCCGTCGCTCGTTGACGCTCGGCCGCGTCCTGCAGATCCTGATCGCGCTGGACGCCGGTGCTCGGCTCGTCTCGGACTCCTGGCTCTCGGCGCGTCTCCGCGATGGCACGTTCGTCCTGCACATCCCCGATCCCAACGGCCCGCCGGAGGCCGCCTCGTGGACCGGCACCTCCGTCTCGGGTCTGTCCTCGTTGACCAACCTGACGGGACTCGCCGCGATCGTCGTGTGGTTGTTCTGGCAGCATCGCGCGACCGAGAACCTGTGGGCGCGGGGGTACCCCGGTCTCCGGGTGCGTCCGGGCTGGGCGGTGGGGTGGTGGTTCATCCCCGTGGCGTGGTGGTTCATGCCCTGCGTGGCGATGCTCGAGCTCGATCGTCGCTCCACACCCGACGGGCAACCCCGGCGAGCGCATCCCGTGATCGGCCTGTGGTGGGCCGCGTGGCTCGCCTACCAGCTGGTGCCCCTCATCGGTGGCATCTCCGCGGTGATCGGCCCGCTGGGTGACGCGATCCGAGTCACCGACGAGCAGACGACGAACATCGACTTCAGCGCGGTGGCCCACGCCGCCGCGCCGTGGCTCCAGGCGGCGGGCGTGCTCGTCGTGGTCGCGGGCGCGCTGGCGATCGCGGTCGTCCGGCGCATCGATGCGGGCCAAGACGCCATGCTGGAGACACCCGCCGGACCGGCGCTTCCCGTTCCGGCTCGTCCCGACGCGATCGTGTGACGCCGGGCGGCTCGACCGCCGCGTCTAGAC
>JBKPRM010000142.1:0-5690 GCA_046734555.1 Actinomycetota bacterium
ACTCGGAGAGCCTGTGAGTACGGGTGGGAAAGCGAACTGCTTGTGCTTGCGGGGCATCTGGGAGACCCCAAAGCGGCGGTACCGCGAGGAAACCAAGCCGGTCGTGGAGTTGCCTGGGACCACTTTCACGTGAACCACTTGGCCGAGGAGCCGAGCGAGGAAACTCACCCGAGCCGCAAGGCGAGGGCGAGTCTCGCGGAGTTCCTCGGCCTTGTGTCGTTCCCGGGCCTTCGTGTCTCACGAGCCCGATCTTGCGGTCTCTCGTGATGCAAGGTTCGCGGGCTGTCGACCGACCTCGGCTGTGACGTCACCGAGTAACTGCCAAGTCACCCAGAGCCGCGGCTACTCCCACTGGATCCCGGAGGCTGACGACCAGGGCAGCGCCTCGAACTCGGGGACAGGAAGCACAGGGCGCCCGCCGGCCCGCACCTCGGCGAGCACCCGATCCCGTTGCCCCGGGGGGACGACGAACGCGATCGACCAGCCCGATACGACGTCGTGGCCGCGGCCGATCACACGGCCATCCGAAGCGATGCCGACCTGTTCGACGCCGATCTGCAAGATCCGCACGGCGGGTCATTCCTTGAAGTCGGGCTGGCTCTTCTCGAGCATCCGCAACAGCGCGGCCCAATGCATCCGGCCCCAGTCGCGCATGCCCTGGCCCGTGAACTGTGCGCGTGTGCGGTCGATCGTCTCGGACGAGATCGGTGTCAGCGCGCCGAGGCCGCTCGCCAGCACCTGCAGCTGCGCGGCCTTCTCCAACATGTAGAGATCGTCGATCGCTGCGCCGAGCTCACGCCCGGCGACCAGGATCCCGTGGTGGCGGAGGAACATCACGTCGTGATCGCCGAGGACCTTCGCAAGTCGCTCACCCTCGTCGAGGTCGGCGAGCCCCTCATAGCGCTCGTCGTACGTGACCCGGTCGGTGAACTGCAGCGACGTCTGACTGATCGGTGCGAGCTGCAGTTCGTTCTTCATCGCGAGGGCCGTCGTCCACGGCTGGTGGGTGTGCAGCACGACGGTCGCCTGCGGGCAGAGCCGGTGGATCGGCGAGTGGATGCCGATCCCGGTCTCCGGCGCGGTCCCGCTGATCGGTTCTCCGTCGATGCTCACGACCGCCAGGCTCGAGGCCGTGATCTCGGAGAAGTGCAGCCCGAACGGGTTGATCAGGAACCGGTCGTCGCGGCCGGGGACGAGCATCGAGAAATGGTTCGAGATGCCCTCGTGGAAATCGAACATGACCGCGACCCGGAAGGCGGCAGCGAGTTCGATGCGGGCTTCGCGTTCGTCGGTCGGCGGGTTCATCGGCTGGCTCCTGGTCGAACGAGTGGACCCACGCTACGCCCTCTGCTGTTGCGCCGTCGAGCGGCCGTTGCCACGATGCGCGTATGCCCGCCGAGTCCAAGCAGATCACGGTGTGGATCGACCGGCCCGCCGTCGAGGTCTACGAGTACGCGTCGAACCCTGCGAACATCCCCGCGTGGGCTCCCGGTCTCGGGACATCCGTCGAGAACGTCGAGGGCACGTGGTTCGTCGGAACGGCCGACGGGCGGTTGCGGGTCGCCTTCGCCGAGCCGAACCCCTTCGGCGTCCTCGACCATGAGGTGACCCTCCCGTCGGGCGACGTGATCCACAACCCGATGCGCGTCGTTCCGGCGGGCGCCGGCAGCGAAGTGACGTTCAGCCTGCGCCGGCTGCCCGACATGAGCGACGAAGCGTGGGAACGCGACGTCGGACTCGTCGAAGCCGACCTGACGCGATTGAAGAACCTGCTCGAGCAGTGAAGCGCGGTGCTCCACCCCTGCCCGGAGCGAGGACCCGGATTTGACCTATCTCACGACGCGGCGTATCCCGGTGAGGTCATCCGAGGAAGGGAGGCGCCACATGGCGACGGACCTCACGATCAGCACGGAAGATCGCCCCGGCGGTCTCGCGAGCGTCGGTGAAGCGCTCGGGAAGGCCGGGATCAACATCGAGGGCCTCGTCGGCCTGGGTATGGAGGGCCGTGGTGTCATCCACGTGTGTGTCCAGGACGCGATGGCCGCGCGACAGGCGCTCGAAGGAGCCGGCATCAAGGTCGAGGGCGAAGACGAGGCGATCCTGGGAGCCGCGATCCCGGGCGCCGACCAGCCCGGCACGATGGGGATGATGGCTCGACAGATCGCCGACGCCGGCGTCAACGTCCGCGCGGTCTACGTGGCCACGGACAACCGCGCCGTGATGGTGACCGACAACAACGCCAAGGTCATGGAGCTCATGGCCAACATGTAGCCGGAGCGCCTACGGGCCCTCACCCTTGATCCACGCGAGCAGCCCGCGCTCGCGAACGACATCGCTCGGACGTGGCTCGAGCTCGGACCCGCGCTGATCGTCGAGCGCGCCCTTGACGACCATGCGACGCGCGCGCCACCAGGCGAGTGCTCCCCCACCGGCGGCGATAAGCAAGAGCATCAGATACGTCGCGAGCTTGATCAACAACGGCATCGTCTTCGCGAGGATCCAGCCCCAGATCCGCCCGCGCGCTGCCTCTTCGGGAACCTCCGCGTCGTCGTCGTGCTCGCTCATCAGGACGGATACTGCCCCATCACGGGGTCCGCGACACCTCAGTCCGGGAGGAGCGGCACGTGGAAGCCTTCCCTGCGACCGAGGAGCGCGCCTCGGGTGATCGCGGAGGAGCCGAACCGATCTCGCACGTTGTCGAGAGCGGTGTCCGTGACTACCGGCGGGACCCCGTCCAATGGCAGCGCGGTCTGGATCGCGGCGTCGTCGACCAGCCCCGTGAAACTGATGCCGATCAAGGTGATCCCGCGTTCCACGATCATCTCCATCGCCGCCGCCAACAGGGCCTGAGCGGTCGACAGGAGCGTCGCGGTGTCGGTGGTCGCCTCGCTCATCGTGTGCGATCGCGTCGCGCGCGAGAGGTCGTCGAATCGGAGCCGCAGGACGACGGTCCGGCAGGCTCGGTGGGCGGCTCGCAGCCGGCGGGACAGGCGATCGACCAACGCCATCAGGTCGACCTCCAGGCTCTCGGTCGATCGCGCCCCTCGCCTGCCCAACGCTCGCTGGGTCCCGATCGAGCGGCGTCGACGCCCGACCTCAACAGGCCGTGGATCGCGGTTGTGCGCGAGCGCGTGCAGGTGACGGCCCGACGCGCGCCCGAGCATCTCGACCAGTGTGGCTTCGTCCAACCGAGCCACATCGGCGACCGTGACGATGGACCGCGCGCGGAGCTTCCGCGAGGTCACGACCCCCACGCCCCACAGATGCTCGACCGGAAGCGCGTGCAGGAACTCGAGCTCGCGGTCCGTCGGCACGACCAGCAACCCATCGGGCTTGGCGACCCCGCTCGCGACCTTCGCGAGGAACTTCGTTCGCGCGACGCCGACGGTGACCGCGATGCCGACCTCCTGTCGGACGCGCTCGCGCAGTCGTTCGGCGATCGCTCGCGGTGACCCGGCGATCCGCCGGAGCCCGCCCACATCGAGGAACGCTTCGTCGATCGACAGGCCCTCGACGAGTGGCGTCGTGTCCTCGAACACGGCGAACATCGCCGTGGACGCCTCGCTGTACGCCTCCATCCGCGGGCGGACGACCACGGCGTCGGGACAGAGCCGCTTGGCGCGCGACTCCCCCATCGGCGTGTACACCCCCCGCGCCTTGGCCTCGTAGCTGGCCGCGAGCACCACGCCGCCGCCGACGATCACGGGCCTGCCGCGAAGCGACGGATCGTCGCGCTGCTCGACCGAGGCGTAGAAGGAGTCGGCGTCCGCGTGCAGGATCGTGCCCTCATTCGACACGAGGGCGATCGTGTCACCGCCCGCCGACATCGGAGCCGCCCCGGCTCAGACGCGGCGGCGGTATCGATTGACCGCGAGCGGCGCGAACACCGCGACGATCACGACCATCCAGATGATCGACCTGATCAGCGGTTCCTGGACCGGGCCACCGAGCATCAGGCCGCGCGTGGCGTTCACCACGTGGGTGATCGGGTTGACGTTCACGAATGTCTGCAACCACCCGGGCATGCTCGCCGGGTCGGCGAACACCGAGCTCGCGAACGTCAACGGCAGGATGATCATGAAACCCCACGTGTTGACCGTCTCGGGCGTCTTGGCCGTCACGCCGATGAACGCCATGGGCCAGCACAGCGTCAGCCCGAACGCCCCGACCAGCAGGAACGCACCGATCGCCCCGGCGAACCCGCCCCCGAACCGGAAGCCGAGGAGCACACCGAACCCGATCAGGATGATCTCGCCCCACACGATCCGGACGCCGTCGGCCAAGATCCGGCCGGCGATCACTGACGATCGGGCGATGGGCAGCGACCGGAACCGGTCGATCAGCCCGCGCTGGAAGTCCTGGTTCAGACCGAGCGCGGTCGTGAACGGCGTGAACGCGATGCCCTGCACCAAGATGCCCGGCAGCGCGAATTGCAGGTAGGCCTTGCTCGAGCCCGCTATCGCGCCGCCGAACACGAAGACGAACAGCACGAGGAACATCAGCGGCTGGATCGTCATGCCGACGATCTGTTCGGGGTCGGCCTTGATGTGCAACAGGTTGCGGCGCGCGATCGTCAGCGTGTTCTGCAGCGGGTTCGCCGAGGGCACGGACACCCGCTCGCTCGTGATGGTGGCCATCAGCGACTCCTTCCGTTCTCGGATCCGCCGTCGGACGGGGCGTCTTCTTCGGCGACGTGACCCGTCAACGCGAGGAACACCTCATCGAGGCTCGCCCGGCGCAAAGCGAGCTCGTCGAGCTGGATCGCCTGGTCGTCGAACCGCCGCGCGATCGTGCCGAGCTGGGATGGGTCGGCGATCGTGGCCGTGACGTACTCACCGTCGGCGTGGGTGCTGCCGTCGTCGGAGAACGCGGCCAGGATCTCGAGCGCTCGCGTGACGTCTCCACCCTCGGTTGGACGTACGGCGACGACCTGGCCCCCGACCTTTCCCTTGAGCTCGGACGGCGTGCCGGCGGCGATCACCTTGCCGTGGTCGATCACCACGAGTTCGTCCGCCAGGCGGTCGGCCTCCTCCAGATACTGGGTCGTGAGCAGCACGGTGGTGCCCTCCGCGACCAGGTTGCGGATCAAACCCCAGAGCTCGACCCGGCTGCGCGGGTCGAGGCCGGTGGTCGGCTCGTCCAGGTAAAGGAACCGTGGGCGCCCGACCAGGCTGGAGGCGAGGTCGAGCCGCCGCCGCATGCCGCCGGAATACGTCTTCACGAGCCTGCCGCCCGCATCCGAGAGCTCGAAGGCCCCCAGGAGCTCGGCCGAGCGCTCGTGCGCCGCAGCGCGGGACATGCCGACCAGCCGCCCGATCATGTACAGGTTCTCGCTGCCCGACAGGAGCTCGTCGACGGCCGCATACTGACCCGTCAGCCCGATGCTCGCGCGCACCTTGTCGGGCTCGCGGACGACGTCGTGCCCCCCGACGATCGCGCGGCCGGAGTCGGGCTGGAGCAGGGTCGACAGGACTCGGATCGCCGTGGTCTTCCCGGCGCCGTTGGGCCCGAGCAGGCCGAAGACGGTCGCTTCTTGGGCGACCATATCGACACCGTCGACCGCCCTGACGTCGCCGAACGTCTTGACCAGCGCCTCTGTTTCGATAGCTGCGTCGTTCATCTCGATCCCTCCGTCGGGTCCCAGGTCGTACGGGCGTCGGTGTCCGAGGTGAGGGGCCATCCTATTGGGC
>JBKPRM010000143.1:0-2914 GCA_046734555.1 Actinomycetota bacterium
CGCCGATCTCGACCGGCGCGACCATGATGGTATCCGAGCCGGTCCGCACGTCGTCGCCGATCTCGGTGTGGTGCTTGCGATAACCGTCCCAGTTGGCCGTGACGTTCGCGGCCCCGATGTTCGTTCGCTTGCCGACGGTCGCATCGCCCACGTAGGAAAGGTGTGGCACCTTCGAATCGGTCCCGATCTCCGAGTTCTTGACCTCGACGTAAGAGCCGACGATGACGTTGTCGGCGAGCGTGGTTCCCGGTCGGATCCTCGCGAACGGCCCGACCGTGACGTGCTTGGCGAGCGTCGCCCCCTCCACCACGGCGAATCGGATCGTCGCCTGCGGCCCGATCGTCGAGTCGGCGATCTGAACCGTCGGCCCGATCCGACAGTCCTTCCCGATGTGGGTATCGCCTTCGATCGTGGTGTTGGAGCCGATCGTCGTGTCCGCGGCGATCGTCACGCCCGCGTCGATGTAGGTCGTGGCCGGGTCGAGGAGGGTCACGCCGTTGGCCATGTGGGCGGCGTTGATCCGCTCCCGAACGACACGGGTCACGGCGGCGAGGCCCCCGCGCGAGTTGAGTCCCATCACGCCTCCGGTGTCGACCGTGATCGCGGCGATCGGCTCTCCCTTGTCGAGCAGGATCGGGAAGACGTCGTTCAGGTAGTACTCGCGCTGCCGGTTGTCGGCGCCGACCGCGGGGAGCGTCCGGAAGAGATCCTCACGCCGGAAGACGGTCGCGAGCACCCACACCTCGCGGATCGCGCGTTGCGCGGGAGTCGCGTCGGCGTGCTCGACGATCTCGACGAGGCGGTCGCCGTCGCGGATCACGCGGCCGTAGCCGCCGGGGTCGTCGACCTCGGCGGTCGCGATCGTGGCTGCAGCCTTCTTCCGTCGGTGGGTCGCGACCAGCCGCTTCACGTCCTCGGCGGTGACCGGGTCGTAGTCGCCGCCGAGCACCAGGACGTCCCGGGCGCGACCGACGGCCTTCTCTGCCGCCGCGACGGCGTGACCGGTGCCGAGCTGCTCGGCCTGCTCGACGAAGACCGGCTTCGGCGTGATCCCCCAGGACGTGACGGCGTCGCGGACGTCGTCGGCGCCGTGGCCCACGACCACCACGACCTTCGCGGGCTTCGCGCCGAGGGCGGCTTGCAGGACGTGCCACAGGGCCGGTTTCCCGCAGATCGGGTGCAGGACCTTGGGGCGGGCGGACTTCAGCCGCTTGCCCTTGCCGGCGGCCAGGATCACCGCGGTCAGCGTGTCCGTGCGTGTGGTCTTCGTCGTGGCCAACGCGCTCGTTCCCTGGTCTGGGCACATATCGTCGCAGCCGCGGGCAGGCGCGGCAAACGTCCCGGGAGGGTCGGGCGGCGCGGCTATCGTGGCCGGATGCTGCGGTGGATGGCGCTCGTCGTGCTCGCGTCTGGGCTCGTCGCCTGCAGCGGCACGGGCACTTCCTCGAGCGCCCCGACGAGCGCCCCACCTTCGACCTCAGTCACGGCTACGGGGTCGCCGTCGTCGGAGCCGACCACGACGGAGGAACCGTCGCCGAACGTCGTTGCGGACGTGCCGACGCCGGGTGCCGTCCTGTCCGCGTTCGGCTCGATCTGGGTCCAGGAGCGGCAGGACGGCTCGATCTGGCGGCTCGACCGGCGAGGCAGGGTGCTGGAGAAGATCCCGCACGCGGTTCGCGCGATCGAGCACTTCGGTGTCGACACGTTCACGCTCGCAGCGGGGTACGGCTCGGTGTGGGGGCTTACCGACGGCGCCGTCGTGCGGATCGATCCCGATACGGATCGAACGGTGGCGAGGGTCCCGGTACCTGCACATGCCTTCGCGCTCGCCGTCGGTCGGGAAGGCGTGTGGGTGTCGTGCTGCTCGAACGGCCTCCCCAGCCTGATCCAGATCGACCCGGACACGAACGACGCCCACGTCGTCCGCAAGATGCAGATCTCGCCCTCATCTTTCGCGGTCGGGAACGGCTTCGTCTGGTGGGGTGACTTCTCGGAGGCCGGCGCGATGCAACGGTTCGATCCGACGACCGGTCAGGAGGTCCGCATCGAGGCGGCGAACATGCGGTTCATCGTCCCGACGCCGCGCTGGACCTGGCTGATCGCCGCGGACGGATCGACCCAACGCGTGGCGGCTGCCTCGGTGCAACCGGCGAGGGATGCCGGTAGGAAGGCGTCCCTCGCGATCGGCGCGACCGAGGCCGGCGGGACCGTCTGGATCAACGCCGGTGACGTGATCGGCTTCGACGCGAGCACCGGGAAGATCGAGCATCGCATCACGCTCGGCACGGTTCGCTACCGGGCGAGTGGCGGCATCGCCGTTCTCGGCGAGCGTGTCTGGGTCGCCCAGCCGGCGCGAGACCGGGTCATCGGCGTCCCGATCGGGTGAACGCTTGCTGTCGCCAACGCGCAATGGTCAGGTCGGTTGGTTCTGAACGACGTTCACGAGCCAGCGGATGCCGAAGCGATCGACGAGCATCCCGAAGGTGTCCCCCCAGGGAGCCTTCTCGAGCGGCTGCACGACCGTGCCACCCGCAGCGAGCTTGTCGAAATAGTCGCGGAGCGGCGCCTCGTCTTCCCCGCTGAGCGACATGCTGACGTTCGAGCCCGACTGATACTCCATGTGGTTGGGGGTGTCGGCCGCCATCAACACGATGCCGTCGGCCTCCAGCCTCGAGTGCATGATCTTGTCGTCCTCGCTCGGGTCCTGCGACGCCTGGAACTCCTTGAACGTCGTCATCTCGAGCGTGCCGCCGAACACACCGTGATAGAACTCCATCGCCTCCCGGGTGGTGGCCCGGAAGTTCAGGTACGGATCCAGAGCCGTGGGCGTCATGTCGTCCCCTTCCGTCCGTCCGTTCGTTCGAGGTTATCGTCCCTGCTGACGGCGCGCCATTTCCTCTGTCGTTGCAACCGA
>JBKPRM010000144.1:0-3327 GCA_046734555.1 Actinomycetota bacterium
GGCCGTAGCGGATCACGGCGCGGACGCCTCGTGGACGACCATGGATGAGCTGCAACGTACTGATGATCCGTCGGTTCCGGTCCCACCCCCCGAGCTACTTGACCGCCTTCTTCACCAGGTCAGTGATCTTTTTCTCCTCGGCGGGCGTGAGCTCCATCAGGGCGAAGGACGTCGGCCACATACCTCCCTTGTCGAGGTTCGCCTCGTCGCTGAACCCAAACGTCGCGTAGCGCGACTTGAACTTCTGGGCGTCCTGGAAGAAGCAGACGACCTTGTCGTCCTTCGCGTACGCGGGCATGCCGTACCACGTCTTCTGGGCGAGCTCGGGAGCGGCTCCCATGACGAGCGCGTCGATCCGCTTCGCCATCGTGCGGTCGGGCTCCTTCATCTTGCCGATCGCCTCATTCAGGAGGCGCTTGCCCTCCTCGCGGCTCTTGGATGCCTTGAGCTCCCGCGCGCGGTCCTTCATCGCCTCGCGCTCCGCGGCGGAGAACTTGCCGGAAGCCGAGTTCCTCGGAGCGCTCGCGCGCTTCGTCGTGCTCTTGGTGGTGCTCTTGGTGGCGGTCTTCTTCGCGGGCATGCCGTGCCTCCTTGGCGTCGTGCCTCAGCTGAGCTGCTGGATCCGGATCAGGTTGCCGGAGGGATCGCGGAACGCACAGTCGCGGATCCCGTACGGCTGGTCGGTCGGCTCCTGTACGACCTCTGCGTCGCCCGACTGGAGCCGTTCGAAGACGCCGTCGACATCCTTCGTGCCGAGGTTGATGCTGGCGAACGTGCCCTTCGCCATCATCTCGGTGATGGTCCGGCGTTCCTCATCGGTGACGCCGGGAGCGGCTTGCGGAGGGTACAGCACGATCGCCGTGTCGGGCTGGTCGGTCGGACCGACCGTGATCCAGTGCATCCCGCCGTACTCGACGTCGTTGCGAACCTCGAATCCGAGCGTGTCGCGGTAGAACGCCAACGATGCGTCTGCGTCGTCATGCGGAAGCATGCTCGCGTGGATGGTGATGTCCATGGCCGTCAGGCTAGCTGCGGCTCGGATGCCCGTGCTTCTCGATTCCTGACGGGTCTCGTCACCTGCTTGGCGACGCACGGCGCGACGCCCGCCATCTCGCCCACCGCCTCGCGGCGGTAGGTGCTGGGAGGCATCCCGACCAGCTCGGCGAACCGGGTGCTGAACGTCCCCAGGGACGAGCAGCCGACGGCGAAGCAGACCTCGGTCACGCTCAGATCGCCGCCGCGGAGCAACGCCATCGCGCGCTCGATCCGTCGCGTCATCAGGTAGCTGTACGGCGACTCGCCGTACGCGGCGCGGAACCCGCGACTCAGGTGCCCCGCCGACATATGGGCGCCGCGCGCGAGCGCCTCGACATCCAGCGGCTGTGCGTATTCCCGATCGATCCGATCGCGTACCTGGCGCAGCCGCGCGAGGTCACGCAGGTGCTGCGCTGCGTTCGTGCTGGTCACGACGGCATGATGCCACGCGTCCGACGGTGGGACCGAGAGAGGCGGGATCAGTCCGGAGCGGGCGCCCCCCAGCTGTCCGGCAAGTGGTCGGGGATGATGAAGTCCCACGGGTCGACGTCCAGGCCGTCTTGCTTGTGTCGCGCCTGGCAGATCTCGTAACCCGTCCATCCCCAGAGAGAACAGAGACCGATGATCATGAGCGTGAACGTCAGCACAGCGATCCCCCCCGAACAGACGCGGTTTCCGGATCGCGAGCTACCCGCCCGACGCGCGGAGTAACCGAACCCGGCTCCTCGGACCGACAGAAGCGTCGCACCTCTGCAAAGTTCTGTCTAGCCGGGGCCGCTGTTCCCCCCGCCGCTGTTGTCCTCCTGCTCGTGCGGCAGCTCTCGCAGCGGGAACCGTGCACTCACCACCGAGATCGTCGCGGCGACGATCAGCGCAGCGACCAGCAACGACACGATCAGTTGCGTCGATCGCCAGTGTCGCGACGTCATGACTCCTCCTAGAGGTAGGCGCCCGCGGATGTCACCCACGTGGCGAGGAACAGGCCGAGGACGGCGACACCGAGGTACGGCAACAAGCCGCTGCGGGAGTGCCACCAGCGGACGATGACGATCTTGCACGAGAGCGCGGCGGCGAGCGCGAACCCGGCGACGACGTGCAGGGTCACGACCCCTTCCTGTCCGTCCCGCGCATGGTCGATCCCCTCGGATATCCCGAAATAGCCGAGGCACATCAGTCCGACCAAAGCGGCGATCGGCGCGATCACGTCTCCGATCGTGCGATGCGCCGTGGACGCGACGCGTGCCTTCAGGAACGGGAGCCGCACCCTCCCGTACCCGACGGTCATCAGCGCCACCTGGTACAGCGCGAGCGCGGTGACCACGGACGTCAGCACGATCTTGACCTCGGTCACGTGGCCGTTCGTCACCTGCTCGAAGAGGTCGTGCATTGCGCTTCGAGTATCCCTTCCCACGCGGAGCGGGCTCCAACCGAGCGCCCGCTCACATGCGCCTGTCCCGACGCCGCCTCGGTTCCTGGCCGGAGCGAGGCTCGAGGGCGATCTGCGTAGGTGGCGGGACCCTTCCGCTTCATCCCGAAAGGCGTGTAGGCTACGGCGGACGCACTAGGTCTTGCGTCGGAGCCAGCGACACAAGCGGGGAGGGCGAGTTGCCGGTGGCTTGGGGAAGCCGCGTATCTATCTATCGGTCGGCAGCGTTCGTCGTTGCCTTCTTCACTGCTGCCGTGGTTGTCGCCATCGCAGTGCCGGCGTCGGCGGCCACCGCCACCTTCACGTCGACCGCCGATGCGATCGTGAACGAAGCGAGCCCGACGACCAACGCCGGCACCTCGACCGCGCTCCGGGTCGACGGTGGCACCGACCCCGACGTCCAGAGCTATCTGCGGTTCTCGGTCTCGGGCCTGTCGGGCACCGTCCAGAGCGCGAAGCTCCGCGTGTGGGCGACGAGCCCGACGGCCAACGGTCCCTCGGTGTTCACGACCGCGAGCACCTGGTCGGAGACGGCGATCACCTGGAACACCAAACCGGCGCTGTCGGGCACGGGCGTCGGCAAGGTCACGAACATCGCCACCTCGACCTGGGCGGAGTTCGACGTCACCTCGCTCGTCGCCGGCAACGGCACCTACGACCTC
Source organism: Actinomycetota bacterium (assembly GCA_046734555.1). Taxonomy (GTDB): domain Bacteria; phylum Actinomycetota; class UBA4738; order UBA4738; family HRBIN12; genus AC-51. Next base: position 3,124 of record JBKPRM010000144.1, read on the forward strand.
GTGCTCGCGGGCACCTCGACCGACGGGGTGGACTTCTCCTCCCGTGAGGCGGCCAACAAACCCCAGCTCGTCGTGACGACCCAGGCCGCGACCGACACCACGGTCCCGAGCACCCCTCAGAACCTGTCGGCGAACGCCGTGAGCTCCACCCGCGTCGATCTGTCCTGGAGCGCATCGACCGACAACGTGGGGGTGACGGGCTAC
>JBKPRM010000145.1:0-16192 GCA_046734555.1 Actinomycetota bacterium
ACACCTCCGAGTCGCGATCCGGCGTGACGTCCTCCCCGAGCTGGAGGCCGCCGTCGGCAGAGGGACGAAGGCCACGATCGCCCGGACGGCCGACAACGTTCGAGCGGACAGAGGCGAGTTAGCACGCGTCACCGCCGCCGCCGCCGAAGGGATCATCGTCGGGACGCGTGGCGGCGACGTTCGCTTCCGCGCGAGCGCATTGCGGAGCCTGACACCCGCGTTGGCCCGCCGCGTCGTTCGGTTGGGGGTCTACAACGTGATGGCGACCGACGACGACCTGTGGTCGCGCGCTGCGATCGACGCCGTCGTCGATCTCGCGAACGGCCGGCCCGGCCGTCGCCGCGACCTGCCGAACGGCCGGGTCGCTCGTCGCGACCGGACCCACGTCGTCGTCACCCGCGAGCGCTGAGCCGGAGGGGTACACTCGCGCCCTCTCATGGAAGCCTTCGGCGACGACATCGAGAAGGTCCTCATCAAGGAGGACGAGATCCAGGCCAAGCTCGCCGAGATGGGCGAGCAGATCACCGCCGATTACCAAGGCCGCAGCCTGTTGCTGGTCGGTGTGCTCAAGGGCGCGTTCGTCGTGATGGCCGACCTGTCGCGCAGCATCCAACTGCCGCTGCAGTTCGATTTCATGGCGGTGTCGTCCTACGGCGCGGCGACGAAGACCTCCGGTGTCGTGCGCATCCTGAAGGACCTCGATCACGATCTGCGAGACCGCGATGTGCTCGTCGTGGAGGACATCGTCGACTCCGGACTCACGTTGAAGTACCTCCTGAAGAACCTCGCGGGCAGGAAGCCGGCCACGCTGGAGGTCGCCACGTTGCTGCGCAAGGAAGGCATCCAGCAGGTCGACCTCGACATCCGGTACATCGGGTTCGACATCCCGAACGAGTTCGTGGTGGGCTACGGCCTCGACTACGCGGAGAAGTACCGCAACCTTCCGTACATCGGCACGCTCCGTGCGTCCGCGTACGCCGGCTGACCCGGAACCTGGCGTTGCCGCTTCGACGTCGAAGAGGCATGCGACTCCTCATCGTCACGGCGCTGCTCGCGATGGCGGCATGCGCATCACCGGCCGCCACGCCGACGGGCGGCATCGAGGGCACCGTCACGGCAGGCCCGACGTGCCCGGTTGAGATCCAGGGCTCGCCCTGCCCGCCGCAGGTGTGGACCGGCACCGTCCGCGCGACCCGGTCGGACGGGACGGTGGTCGACGCGCGGACGGATCTCGACGGCCATTTCCGACTCGTGCTTGAGCCGGGGACGTATTCGGTCGTGGCGCTGGTGGGGGATCCCGGACCACCGTCCGCCATCCCCGTCGACGTTACGGTCGGTGACACGATCGAAACGGTCGACCTGCAGGTCGATACCGGGATCCGCTGACCTCTCCGCCCGCGACCCGCGGTAGCATCCCGGCGCCATGAGCGATCGGTTCGATCAGTCGAAGATCGAAGAAGGCGTCCGCCTCGTGCTCGAGGGGATCGGCGAGGATCCCGGGCGCGGCGGGCTGCGCGAAACGCCCGCGCGCGTAGCCCGCATGTATCAGGAGATCTTCGCGGGGATCGACGTCGACGCGTCGGAGCTCGTGACGGTCGTCGAGGGCGCGGACTTCGACGAGATGATCATGGTGCGCGACATCCCCTTGTATTCGATGTGCGAGCACCACCTGATCCCGTTCAACGGCCGTGCGCACGTCGCCTACATCCCGAACAAGTCGCAACAGATCACCGGGCTGTCGAAGATCGCCCGCGTCGTCGACACGCTCGCGAAGAAGCCGCAGGTGCAGGAACGCCTGACGACCGAGATCGCGGAATCGATCGAGCGGGCCCTGTCGCCGCGCGGCGTCTTCGTCGTGATCGAGGCCGAGCATCTGTGCATGACGATGCGCGGGATCAAGAAGCCCGGCGCCGTCACCGTGACCTCGGCGATCCGTGGACTCTTCCGCAACGATGCCCGGACGCGCCAGGAGGCGATGCAGCACATCGGCATGCGCTAGCCCTCACTACGATGTCCGCATGACCGGACGGGTGTGGCGGTGTGGCGATCGGTCCCTCGAGCTGGGGAGGCGCACGCTCGTGATGGGCGTCGTCAACGTGACCCCGGATTCGTTCAGCGATGGAGGGCTCTTCGACGACGCGGAGGGCGCGGTTGCGCACGGTGCGCAGCTCGTGGACGAGGGCGCCGACATCGTCGACGTCGGGGGCGAGTCGACCCGCCCCGGTGCCGAGCCCGTTCCGCTCGACGAGGAGCGTCGGCGGGTCGTCCCCGTGGTGGAAGGTCTGCTTGCGGCTCGGCCCGACGTCGTCATCAGCGTCGACACCAGGCATCCCCCCGTCGCCGCCGCCGCCGTCGCCGCGGGCGCGGCGATCGTCAACGACGTCTCAGGAGGAAGAGACGAGACCATGTTCGCGGTGGCCGCCGAGCGGGGCGCCGGCATCGTGCTGATGCACATGCAAGGCGAGCCGCGGTCGATGCAGGTCGACCCCACCTACGCCGATGTCGTGGCGGAGGTCCACGAGTACCTCCGGGAACGCGTCGAGGCGGCGCTGTTCGCCGGCCTCGGCGCCGAGCAGATCTGCGTCGATCCCGGCATCGGATTCGGGAAGACCCTCGAGCACAACCTCGCGCTGCTGCGGTCGCTCGACCGGTTCCGCGATCTCGACGCCGGCTTGGCGATCGGCGTGTCGCGCAAGCGCTTCATCGGCACCCTCACCGACACCGAGGATCCGCGTGACCGCGTCGAGGGATCGCTCGCCGCAGCGGTCCTGGCCGCCGCGGCAGGGGCCGATGTCGTGCGGGCACACGACGTGCGCGCGACGGTCCGCGCGCTTCGCGTGGCCGATGCGATCGCGAGGGACGTGTGAAGAGGTTCACGTCCTCGGGTGGCGAGCTCGCGTACCAGGACGACGGCAGCGGACCGGCGGTCCTCCTGCTGCACGGCTTCCCGTTGAGCTCCCATCTCTGGCGAGGGTTGACGCCGGCGCTCGCGGCTCGCCATCGGGTGATCGCGCCTGATCTGCTCGGCCTCGGCGACTCTGCACGCTCAGCGCGCGCGGCGCTCGACATCCGCGCGCAGGCGAGCTACGTCGGCGAGCTGCTCGACCACCTGGCCGTCGACCGGGTGGCCGCGGTCGGACACTCCACTGGCGGCGGTGTCGCGCAGCTGCTGGTCGATGCCCGCGACGACGTCGAGGCGCTCGTCCTGATCGATTCGATCGCCTTCGATGCGTGGCCGACGCCGGCCGTGGCCGAGGTGCAGGTCGCGCCGCCCGAACAGGAAACACCCGAGACCGCGGAGCTCGTGATCCGGTCCGCGCTGACGCTCGGGATGCCGGAGCAGACGCTGTCGGAAGTGGACATCGCTGCGTACCTCCGGCCGTGGCGCTCGCCGGATGCCGCCCCCGGCCTGTTCCGATGGGCCCGCGCGCTCGACGGTGTCGGTCTTCGGCAGCTGGAGCAGCGCATGCGCGGGTGGGATCTCCCGACGTTGATCCTGTGGGGTGAGCAGGACCCGTTCCATCCCCCGGCGGTCGCCGAGCGGCTGAACGCGGCGATCCCCTCCTCGGCGCTCGGACTCGTGCCCGGGTGCGGGCACTTCCTGCCGGAGGAGGCTCCCGAGACGATCTACCCGATCATCACCGAGTACCTCAGGGCCAACTATCTCCGCATCGCGCACGGGCACGCGCCTCCGGGTCCGGTGCTCGTGCCGTTGTCGGCCACGGGTGTCGACGGACCCGACGAGGAAGAAGATGACCCCGAGCCGGTCGTCCGGGACGATCAGGAGGTGGGACCGAACGCATGAAAGCGAGGCTGTTCCTGTCGGGGATCCGTGCGGAGGGGCGACACGGCGCGAGGCCGGGCGAGCAGGACGAACCGCAGCCGTTCGTGGTCGACCTCGATCTCGAGGTCGACGTCGGGAGCGACACGATCGATGCCACCGCGGACTACCGCGGCGTGTCGGAGCGGGTCCGGTCGGTCGTCGAGGAGCGCTCGTTCGACCTGATCGAGTCGATGGCCGGGACGATCGCCGAGGAGTGCCTCACGTTCGACGGCGTGGCGAGGGCTACCGTCGTCGTGCACAAGCCGAACGCGGCCACCCGGCTCGGCATCGACGGCGTCGCGGCGGCGGTGACGCGGCCGGAGTGACGCGCGTGCGGGTGTTCCTCGGGTTGGGCGCGAACCTCGGGGACCGGCTCGCGACGCTGCAGCGAGCGGTGGATCTGCTCGCACAGCACGGGGTTCGCGCCGTCGCGTCCTCACGCGTGTGGGCAACCGCCCCGATCGGTGGCCCGGCCGAGCAGCCGGAGTTCCTGAACGCGGTGATCGAGGTCGATCCCGACGGGCTCGAGCCACCGGACGTGCTCGCAGCGGCGAACGACGTCGAGGCGACGCTCGGCCGCGTCCGCGTCGAGCGGTGGGGGCCGCGCACGCTCGACATCGACGTCTTGTTGTGGGGCGACACCGTGAGCGACGACCCGTCCCTGACGATCCCGCATCCCCGCTTGCACGAACGCGCGTTCGTCGTGATGCCGTTGCTCGACCTCGATCCCGATCCGCGGCTGCCCGACGGGCGTCGGCTCGTGGAGCTCCCGGCGCCGCAGGGCGACGCGCGGCCGTACGCGCCGCCGCTCGCGTTGCCGCGATGACCGCCAAGGTCTGCCTGCGGTGCGACTGGACGGGCGAGACCGCGTCGGACGTGTGTCCACGGTGCGGTACCCCACTCGCGGGTGGCCGCCCGAAGGCGTCGCGTCGGGCCGATGATCCCGCCGCCCCTCGTGAGGCGACGGTCGTTCGCTCGCGATGGGGGGTCCTCGCGACCCTCGTCGTGCTCGCGTTCGCGACCATCGCGCTCGTCATCGTCCAACGCAATACCCCCGGGGCCGTCCCGGCGTCGCTCCGCGCGCCGCTCGGGTACCTGGTCTACGCGGCGGAGGACGACGGCGGGCCCCGGCTCTGGGTCTGGAACGTGTCGGCGGGCACAGCCACGCCAGGCCCGCGGTTGCGCGGGATGCCTACGGATCTGTCGTTCAGCTTCAGCCGCGACATCGGCTGGCTCAGCGCCACCGTCCCCGGGGCGCGTGGGTCGTCTCGCGCTGTGGTGCTGCGAACCCTCGATCCCGCCGCCGTCCCGCGGCCGCTGGGAAGCGGGGCGCTCGTCGCGTGGCAGTCGAGCGGCGGATACGTCACGCTCGCGAACACGCCGGCCCGCACGAGATGCCGGCGGCACCTCGCGATCGATACGACGAAGATCACACCGGATCTCCGATCGAAGACCACGTACCTCGACGTCTGCGGTCGGCCGACCATGCTCGGTCGCGATCTCACCCGGCCGTACGTGACGATGGAGCAGCACGGGGAGGCAGCGGTCTACCGCATCGGCTCACACGGCCTCGTCCCCGTCCTCCGCGGGTATCGCGCCCTGTCGGTCTCGCTGAACGGCGACCTGTTCGTGCAGCGCCCGGGCTCGCAGGCGCTCAGCTACTTCTACCCCTCGTCGCAGGCCCCGCCGCCGGTGCCCATCACGCGCGGCGGCGTCCCGTTGCTGGCCGACCGGGTGCTCGGATGGACGGGCGACGGGAGCGAGGTCACCGTGCTCGGGACGCTGGGCGAGGTCCGCGGCGTCTTCCGGATCACCGTGTCACCCGAGGTCGAAGCGCGCTCGCCGGCCCTGCTCTTGCGCACGGACGCGCGCGACGTGTCCGCCTCGGCGACCGAGACGCACGATGTGTTCATCTCGACCGACGGCGAGGTCACGTTCGTCGAGGACGGGGTGGCGCGTCCGGTGACGCGTCCCGCCGGAGCGCCGCCCGTGCGTGGCCCGTTGCTCTGGATCTCGACGTTGCCATACTCGCCGTCGGTGGCGGGATGAACATCGCGATCGTCGGGGCGGGCACGGTGGGTACCGCGGTCGCGGTCCGCTGGCGAGACGCCGGCCACTCGATCGTCGGGGTCACCGGCCGCGACGCCACCCGGGAGCGGGCTTCGCGATGGCTCTCGGGCGTCCACATCGGCGACGTGGGTGACGTCGTGCCCGCCGCGGACGTCGCCGCGATCGCCGTGCCCGATCGCGCCATCGCCACGACGGCGACCGACGTCGCGAGCGCGATCCGACCCCGCGCTGCCGTCCTGCATCTGTCCGGCGCGCTCGGTTTGGCGCCGCTGAGGTCCGTGGCGCAGGCCGGCGGCACCCCGCTCGCGCTGCATCCCCTCCAGACCTTCGCCGACGTGGAAGGGGCGATCCGCTCGCTCGACGGCACGGCGATAGCGGTGACGGCGGACGTCGATGACGGATGGGAGCTCGGCGACAGGCTCGCCACCGACCTCGGCGGTGAGCCGTTCCATCTCGCCGACGACGATCGCCCGCTGTATCACGCGGCCGCCGTGTTCGCATCGAACTACCTCGTCGCGACCGCCGGCGCCGCGGCGCAGCTGTTCGCAGCGGCGGGCCTGCCGGTGGAGGCGATGCGGCCGCTGCAGGTGACGACGCTCGCGAACGTGCATCGACTCGGGCCGCGTGATGCCCTGACCGGCCCCGCCGTTCGTGGGGACGCCGACACGATCGAGCGGAACCTCGACGCGATCGCAGCGGCGGCGCCGAACCTCGTGGTCCCCTACGTCGCGCTCTGCCGCACCGCCATGGATGTCGCCGGGACGCGCCTGCCCAGCGTCGACCGTGCTCGGGTCGAGGAGGTGCTCGCCCGATGGAGCTGACGCGCATGGTCGAGTCCGCGCGAGCCACGACCGCCGGCTGGCGGTCCGACGGGGCGAGCGTCGGGTTCGTCCCGACGATGGGGGCGCTGCACGAGGGACATCGATCCCTCCTCCGTCGCGCGCGCGCCGACGCCGATCGTGTCGCGATGTCCATCTTCGTGAACCCGCTGCAATTCGGCGAGCAGGAGGATCTGGAGCGGTATCCCCGAGATGAGGGCGCGGATCTCCGGATCGCGGAGGCGGAAGGGGTCGACCTCGTCTTCGCGCCGCCGGTCGACGAGATGTATCCGCTCGGGGTTCGGCTGCCGCACCCCGACCCCGGCGACGTGGGCGACCTGTACGAGGGCGCCGCGCGGCCGGGGCACTTCGGCGGCGTGCTGCAGGTCGTTCACCGGTTGTTCGACGTGATCGGTCCAGCCGACGCCTACTTCGGAGAGAAGGACGCGCAACAGCTGTTCCTGATCCGACGTCTGGTCGAGCAGGAGCCCGACCTCGGTGTTCGCGTCGTTGCGTGTCCGACCGTTCGTGCACCGGACGGACTCGCGCTGTCCTCGCGCAACGCGCAGCTGAGCGACGACGAGCGGCGGCAGGCGGGCTGCTTGTTCCTCGCGCTCACGGAGGCCGCGGAACGCGCCAAGGCTGGGGAGCGCGATGCCAACGTCCTGGTCGCGGTGATGGCACGTGAGATCGGGGCGACGCCGCTCGCGAAGCTGGACTACGCCGCGGTGGTCGACGAGTCGACGTTCGAGCCGATCGGCACGATCGACCGGCCGGCCCGCGCGATCGTCGCGGCGCGATTCCCGAGCGCGCGATTGATCGACAACCTCCCCCTTCCGAGTACGCCGGGATGAGCGCGACCGAGCTCGATCGCTCCACGATCGTGGAGGTGCTGTTCGGCGATCTGCGTGACCTGCGCGTCGACACGGATGACAGCGAGGTCGGCCTGGCTCGGATCGTGGCCAACGGCGGCGGCCAGTGCGCCGGCATCGTCGTCGTGAAGGAGATCTTCGCGCGCGTCGGCGTCCGGACGCGCCCGTTGGTGCCCGACGGCGCGATCGTCGGCCCGGCCACCGCGATCGCCGAGGTCGGCGGGCCCCTCGCTGCGATCCGTGGTGCCGCGCCGCTCGCCCTGACGTGGTTGCGCCGTCTCAGCGCCGTGGCGAGCGGCGCGGCACCCCCCGAGGCGGGTCATCCGCTGGATGCCTACGCCACGCGGTTGTCGGCCCCGGGCGTGGTCGGGCACGATGGGCCGTCGTTCCACCTGGAGCTCGAGGGGTAACCAGTGCTGCTCACCGCCGACGTCGGGAATACCGAGATCGTGCTCGGCGTGTTCGACGGTGCGGAGCTGCTGCACACGTGGCGCTCGTCTACCCGGCCCGAGCGCACATCGGACGAGCTGGCTCTGCTGCTGTCGGGGTTCCTCGAGCATCGCGACATCGATCTGCGCACCGACATCACCGGGTTGTGCGTCGCGAGCGTGGTGCCCGACGTGACGAGCCAGTTCCGCGAGATGGCCACGGCCTACCTGAAGCACGAACCCGTGATCGTCGGCCCGGGCATGAAGACCGGCGTATCGGTGCTGACCGACAACCCACGCGAGGTCGGCGCCGACCGGGTCGTCAACACGCTTGCGGCGTTCGCCTTGGTCGGCGGGCCGGCCATCGTCGTCGATTTCGGCACCAGCACGAACTTCGACGTCGTGTCCGACAAGGGAGAGTTCCTCGGTGGCGTGATCGCGCCCGGTCTGCAGATCAGCGCTGGTGCGCTCGTCGGCCGCACGGCCCGCCTCACCCGTGTCGACCTGCAGCCGCCGCGGTCGCCGATCGGCCGCTCGACGGTTGAGGCGATCCAGTCGGGCTTGATCTACGGCACGGCCGGCGAGGTCGACGGCATCGTCGACCGGATCCGTGAGGACATCGGCGCCCCGGATGCGCCCGTGATCGCGACGGGTGGGCTGGCGCCGGTCGTGATCCCGCATTGCCGAACCGTCGACCGGTTCGAACCGTGGCTCACCCTCGAAGGTCTCCGCCTCGTCTACGAGAAGAACGTCGATGGCTGAGGAGGCGACCGGCCGCGAGGCCGAGGTCCTGGCCGCCCGACGAGACAGCCTCGATCGCCTCGGCAACCGACGCGCGTTCGCGATGACGCTCGCCGACGTGCTCGGCGTCGACGAGCCGGCGCGCTCGGGTGCGATCCGCGAGCGGCACGCCGATCTCCCGCCCGACGCGCAGACCGACGACGTCGTCACGGTGGCGGGCCGGGTGGTCTTGAAGCGCGACATGGGCAAGCTCGTCTTCGCCACCCTTCGCGATCGCGACGGCGACATCCAGATCGTCGTGAACAAGGCGAACCTGCCCGACGACGCGTTCTCGTTGTTCCGTGAGGTCGACCTCGGCGACATCATCGGCGCGACCGGCACCGTCGGTACGACGCGCAAAGGGGAGCTGAGCGTCTTCGTCTCGCGCTGGGCGATGCTCACCAAGGCGCTCCGCCCGCTGCCGGAGAAGTGGGCCGGACTGCAGGACCCGGATCTGCAGCAACGCCGGCGGTACCTGCATCTGATCGCGGATGAGGAGCCGAGGCGGGCGTTCCTCGCGCGCGCCGCCGTGCTCAAGACGATGCGACGAGTGCTCGACGAGCGCGGGTTCGTCGAGTTCGAAGGCCCGATGCTGCAGACCATCGCGGGGGGCGCCAACGCCCGGCCGTTCGCCACGCACCATCTGGCGCTCGATATCCCGATGAAGCTTCGGATCTCGCTCGAGCTGTATCTCAAGCGGATGCTCGTCGGCGGCGCAGAGCGTGTCTTCGAGCTCGGCCGGAACTTCCGGAACGAAGGCATCGATCGCGACCACAACCCCGAGTTCACGATGCTCGAGGCGTACCAGGCCTACGGCGACTACCACACGATGATGGAGCTCTCCGAGACGCTCGTGCGCGAATGCGCGCGGGCCGTCAACCCGATCCTCGGCCGTCCCGCCGACGACCTCGTGATCCCTGTCCGCGGCCACATGATCGATCTCGCCGAACCGTTCAGCCGCATCACCGTGCTCGGGGCGGTCTCCGATGCGGTCGGCGAGGAGATCACGCTCGAGCACCCCGACCTCCGAGGCGTCGCCGAGCGCCACGACGTCCACGTGGAGGACGCATGGGGCCCCGGCAAGATCGTGCAGGAACTCTTCGAGAAGCTCGTGGAGGGTTCGATCGTCCAGCCGACGTTCGTGTGCGACTTCCCGCGTGAGGTGTCGCCGCTCGCGAGGCCGCATCGCGACAACCCCGGCTTGACGGAGCACTTCGACCTGGTCGCCGCGGGCATCGAGCTCGTGACCGCCTTCAGCGAGCTCACAGATCCGGATGAGCAACGGGCGAAGTTCGAGCTGCAACAGGCGATGAAGGAGGTGCTCGGCGATGAGATCCATCCGTTCGACGAGGACTTCCTCCGCGCGCTCGAGCATGGGATGCCACCGGCCGGTGGCCTCGGCATGGGGGTCGACCGGCTGCTGCTGTTCCTGTTGGACGCCCAGAGCCTGCGGGACCTCATCATGTTCCCCGCGCAGCGCCCCGAGTAGGAGTTGCCCGCCGCGGGCTCCGGTGGCAAGGTTCTGCCGAGGGAAGGCGAGGGAGATCCGATGGACCGCAGCGAGATGACCAAGCGTTTGGCCTCCGTGCCGTTGTTCGCCCGGCTCGAGCCCCATGATCTGGACCTCGTCGCCGCGCGGATGAAGGAGGTTCACTTCGAGCCCGGCCGCGCGATCGCGAAGCAAGGCGACTCCGGCGTGGGCTTCCACCTGATCGTCGACGGCGAGGCGGAGGTGAGCGGCGACGGTGTGCCGCGGCACACGATCGGTGCCGGCGGCTACTTCGGCGAGATCGGCCTGATCGATGGGGGCGTTCGCTCGGCGACCGTCACCGCGGAGAGCGACCTGACCACGCTCGCGTTGGTGTCGTGGGACTTCCAGCCGCTGCTCGACAACCCCGCGTTCTCCAGGGGATTGCTGATGGGTCTGTGCCAGCTGGTGCGCGATTACCGCGACGCCGCCGCTGAGCCCAGCAGCTAGTTCTCCTCCGGCTCGGCCGCCTCGTGCAGCACGATCACGAGATCGTGCAGGCCCGTGCCCTTGGCGAGGAAGCCCGACGCGCCCGCCTCACGCGCCTCTCGTTCGATGCCCTCGTCTGCGTGCGCGGTGAGGATCACCACGGGAAGGTCGGGTCGCCGTTCGTGGATCCGCTTCATCGCGTCGATCCCCGACAGGTCGGGCATCGACAGGTCCATGATGACGATGTCGGGGTCGAGCTCCGCCGCCTCTTCGCAGGCCGCCACGCCGCCGCCTGCCTCACCGGCAACCTCGATGTCGGCGACCAGGTTCAGCGCAGACGACAACGCTTTGCGGAACGCAGGGTGATCGTCGACGACGAGCACGCGCACAGGAACTTCCTCTCCGTGCTTGAGGCCCACTGCGGACGTGGGGGACCTCCTTCCCGCCAGTGGTTTCGGCGTGCTCTCGACCGGACTTGACAGGTTGGCAGGCGGCATCGGACGGCACATGACCCATCCGGGGGGATTTCACGTGGCCCCTATGGCGCATACACATCGGTTGGGGCGTTGGGGACTCATCCGGCGACGACCACGTGCCGAAGGGAAGACATGCACCGGCGCGGATATCCGATCCGTTCCGGTCCTAGGAAAGGGCACGGGTATACTCGGACCTGACGGCGCTGGGCGATGAACCCGGCGCCCGATGTCCCTCGGGGGGAGGACGCAGCGCCTGCGATCCTCGAGGACAGGAAGTGAGAGGAACGGGCCTCGGCTCGGAGGACGGACATCATGTTCGAGCGCTTCACGGATCGCGCAAGGCGCGTCGTGGTCCTCGCCCAAGAAGAAGCGAGGATGCTCAACCACAACTACATCGGCACCGAGCACATCCTGCTCGGCTTGATCCACGAGGGCGAAGGTGTCGCGGCCAAAGCGCTCGAGTCGATGAACATCTCGCTCGACGCCGTCCGCGAGCAGGTGCAGGAGATCATCGGCCAGGGCCAGGCGGCACCGACCGGCCACATCCCGTTCACACCCCGTGCGAAGAAGGTCTTGGAGCTGTCGCTCCGCGAGGCGTTGCAGCTCGGTCACAACTACATCGGTACCGAGCACATCCTGCTCGGCTTGATCCGTGAGGGTGAGGGCGTCGCCGCGCAGGTGCTGCAAAAGCTCGGCGCCGACCTCAACCGTGTCCGCCAGACGGTGATCCAGCTGTTGTCGGGTTACACGGGCGGCAAGGGCGAGCAGGTCGCCGCAGGCCCGGGGAGCGAGACGCCACAGGGCGGCTCCGCGGTGCTCGACCAGTTCGGGCGCAACCTCACCCAGCTCGCGCGCGAGACCAAGCTCGACCCGGTGATCGGGCGCGAGAAGGAGATCGAGCGCGTGATGCAGGTGCTGTCACGCCGCACGAAGAACAATCCGGTGCTGATCGGCGACCCCGGCGTCGGCAAGACGGCCGTCGTCGAGGGGCTGTCGCAGGCGATCGTGAAGGGCGAGATCCCCGAGACGCTGAAGGGTAAGCAGATCTACACGCTCGACCTCGGCGCGCTCGTCGCCGGCTCGCGCTACCGCGGCGACTTCGAGGAGCGCCTGAAGAAGGTCCTGAAAGAGATCAAGACCCGCGGCGACATCATCCTGTTCATCGACGAGCTGCACACGCTCGTCGGCGCGGGCGCGGCAGAAGGCGCGATCGATGCGGCGTCGATCCTGAAGCCGATGCTCGCGCGTGGTGAGCTCCAGACGATCGGCGCGACGACGCGCGACGAGTACCGCAAGCACCTCGAGAAGGACGCCGCCCTCGAGCGTCGGTTCCAGCCGATCGACGTCGCCGAGCCGACCGTGCCGCACACGATCGAGATCCTGAAGGGTCTGCGCGATCGGTACGAGGCGCACCACCGCGTCACCTATACCGACGACGCGATCGTCGCGGCGGCGAACCTCGCCGACCGTTACATCTCCGACCGGCAGCTCCCCGATAAGGCGATCGACCTGATCGACGAGGCCGGGAGTCGCATGCGGATCCGTCGCATGACCGCACCCCCCGACGTGCGCGAGATCGACGAGAAGATCGCCGAGGTCCGCCTCAAGAAGGAATCCGCGATCGACGGCCAGGACTTCGAGCTGGCCGCTCGCCTGCGCGACGAGGAACGGCAGTTCCAAGAGGAGCGCGGCCGCCGCGAGCAAGCGTGGAAGGCCGGCGAGATGGACGTCTTGTCCGAGATCGACGAGGAAGAGATCGCCGAGGTCCTGTCCGTGTGGACCGGTATCCCCGTCTTCAAGCTCACGGAAGAGGAGACGGAGAAGCTGCTCCGCATGGAGGACGAGCTCCACAAGCGGATCATCAGCCAGGAAGAGGCGATCGGGGCGGTCTCGCGAGCGATGCGCCGTACGCGCAGCGGCCTGAAGGACCCGCGCCGTCCCTCCGGCTCGTTCGTCTTCCTTGGCCCCTCGGGGGTCGGCAAGACCGAGCTGTCGAAGGCGCTCGCCGAGTTCCTGTTCGGCGACGAGGACGCGCTGATCCAGCTCGACATGTCGGAGTTCCACGATCAGTACACGGTGTCACGGCTGATCGGGTCGCCTCCCGGCTACGTCGGCTACGACGAAGGCGGGCAGCTCACCGAGGCGGTTCGGCGCAAGCCCTTCTCGGTCGTCTTGTTCGACGAGATCGAGAAGGCGCACCCGAACGTGTTCGACACGCTCCTGCAGATACTCGAGGACGGTCACCTGACCGACGGTCAGGGCCGCACGGTCGACTTCAAGAACACGATCATCATCATGACCTCGAACCTCGGGACGCGAGACATCCAGAAGGGCGTGTCGGTGGGGTTCACGTCGAACACCGACGAGCGCGGCGACTACGAGCGGATGAAGGGCAAGGTCGAGGAAGAGCTCAAGAAGTCCTTCCGGCCAGAGTTCCTCAACCGGATCGACGAGGTCATCGTCTTCCACTCCTTGTCGATCGATGACGTCAAGCTGATCGTCGACCTGCTGATGCGCCGGGTCGAGGAGCAGCTGAAGGCCAAGGATGTCGACATCGAGATGACCGACGCGGCCAAGACCCTGCTCGCGCAGCAGGGTTGGGACCAGGCGCTCGGCGCGCGGCCGCTGCGTCGCACGATCCAGCGGTTGGTCGAGGATCCGCTGGCCGAGAAGCTCCTGAACAAGGAGTACCGCGCCGGCGAGACGATCCTGGTCGACGCCGTCGACGGTGAGATCGTGTTCAGTTCGACGATGGGGCTCGTCCCGCCGGACGCCCCACCGGTTGAGCTCGCAGGCGAGCCTGGATAGGCCCGCCTGCGTCTCGCCCCTTCGGGGGCATCAAGGCCGAAGCCCGGACCCCCGTGAGGGACCGGGCTTCTCGGCATCTGCCCTCAGGCCTGCCACGCGTAGATCGTGGTGCCGTCCGGACTCCAGGCGGGGTCTCCGCCCGTTCCGAGGGTCCGCACCTCGCCGGTGGCGATGGTCAGCACCGCGATGTCGGTGCCGCGAACGAAGGCGACCTGGGTGCCGTCAGGGGACCAGGACGGCGACGCGTCGTCGGTTGCGTCGGTCAGCCTTCGAGGCCGGTCGTTGGACCCGTCTGTCGAAGCGACGAAGAGCGCTGTGCCGCCCTTGACGTTCGCCGTGAAGACGATCGAGGTGCCGGAGGGATCCCAGCTCGGGTCGACGGCGCCCGGTCGGTCGGCGAGCAGGAGGAACGGCGGCCGCGTGCCCTCGACTGGGATCGCGTAGATCTGACCGCCGCCGGCGGGCTCCTCCTGCCATCCGCCGCCCGCGTACGCGATCCGATCGCTCCGTGGCGCCCAGCTCGGCGTCACCTCGAACGCGTCGCCGATCTCGTGGGTCAGGAGCCTGGTCTCGCCGGTCGCGAGCGTCATCAGGTAGATCCCGCGGTTGCCGAAGCCGTTCGTGCCCGAGTAGGCAAGCTGGGTGCCGTCGGGCGACCACGTCGGGTCGAAGGCGCCGCAGCCGCAGCCAGCCTGTCCCTTCCGCCCGGTCACCTGCCGAGCGTTCGTCCCGTCGGCGTCGGCGACGAAGATCTGGGTCTTGCCCTTCACCGACCGTTCGAACGCGATCTGCGTGCCGTCGGGCGAGGCCGCCGGACGGAAGGCGGCGATGTCGGAGACGAGTTCCGTCTGGGCACCGGACGTGACGTCGATCGCCACCAGCGACGCCCCGGGTGACGCGATCCCCGGAGGTGGTGAGGACTGCATCGGCTGACCCTGCCCGCGTCCCTGGGCCAGTACGGCAGCCACCACCGCACCGGCGGCGATCACGGCTGCGGCGGCGAACGCTGCGGCGCGCCGGCTGTTCCCGCGCTTGCGCTGCCGCTGTTCCTGCTCCCGCCACGCGTCGACGTCCGGCTCGGTCTTGTTCGTCACCATGTCGAACAACTCCTTCAGGTCACTCACGGGGGCCTCCTTCACGGAGCACGGCTCGGCCCTGCGTCGCGAGCGCGCGGACGGTCGACGGTCGGATGCCCATGATCCGTGCGGCGTCCTCGGAGCCGTAGTCGTACAGGTCGAGCAGGACGAGGGCGACTCGTTGCCGTGGCGTGAGCGTAAGGAGCATCCGGCGGACGTCATCGCGGAGCTCGACGTCGTCGAACGGATCGCGGACGACAGCGATCGGCATCATGCGCCTCGAGGCTCGTCGTGCGGCGCGCGCCCGCATCTTCGAGCCGTTCAACGCGATCCGGAACAGGTACGCCCGCGGATCGTCGATCGCATCGATCCGGTCCCAGCGTTCCCACACCTTCAGGAACGCCTCCTGCATCTGGTCGGCGGCCTCCGCTCGGTCTCCGGTGACGAAGTACAGCGTCTTCAGCAGCGCGCGGTGCTCGTCTTCGAAGAAGGTCCGGAAATCCGACGGTGAGGTCGCCGTCGGGAGCCGCATCACCTCACCCTCTGCCTGCATCACCCATCCAGATGCCACCGGGCGCTTGTGCGCTTAGGCGAGCAGCATGCGCCCGATGCGGGTCAGCGAGCCAGCTCGGCGCGGCGGGCGAACCGCGTGGCGACCCCGGGCGAGAACATCGCGAGCGGGTCGTCCGTCGGCTCGGGGAGGCCCGCGGCCGACACCACCGTCTGCTCGAGCCGTCGGATGCGAGCCACCTGCAAAGGCCACGGTGGGTGCTCGACCGTCGTCCGGACGAGCTCGATGCCGGTGGGCGGCAGCTGCAGCCTGCCGGGCGAGAACAGGTGCCACCTCGCCGTGAGGAAGCGTTCGAGGGGGCTGGGCTCGGTGACCTCGGGGCCGATGTCCAGCACCACGTCGTAGCTCGCACCCGGCGGCGGCCACCGACGCCGGCCGCGGTATCGGATGACGGCACCCCGGCGGCGCATCCTGGCATCGGCCCACATGTAGGGCAGCTGGTAGGACGTGCGGGCCGCCACCACCGCGCCGAGGCGCGCCGCATCCAGCGACAGGAACCAGATCCCCCGGCGG
>JBKPRM010000146.1:0-6698 GCA_046734555.1 Actinomycetota bacterium
TATGAACATCCGGCCGGCCACGCGCGAGGATCTGCCGTTCCTGCGCAAGATGCTCTATGAGGCGGCCCGGTGGAACCCGGACTGGCCGCGCGAGCCGATGGAAGAGGTGCTCGCCGAGCCGATGCTCCTGCGCTACTACCAGGGCTGGGGCCGCTCGGGCGACGGCGGCGTCGTAGCGGAGATCGAGGGTCAGCCCGTCGGCGCCGCCTGGTACCGCCTGTTCACCGAGGAGCAGCCAGGCTTCGGATTCGTCGATGAGAAGACGCCCGAGCTGTCGATCGCGGTTGCGCCACTGCATCGCCGCAAGGGCATCGGCGAGGCGGTCCTGCGGTCGTGCATGGTGCAAGCGCGGGAAGAGGGATATCAAGCGCTGTCACTGTCGGTCGCCGTCCACAACCGCTCCCGGATGATGTATCAGCGCGCGGGCTTCGAGAAGGTCGCGGAGTCCGGGGACACCGGGGACCATTGGACGATGGTGGCGAACCTGTGAGCGGGGCGGGCGGCGTTCGCTCCCGATCCCCTCGCTCGCTTCGTTCGCTCAGTCCATAGGGTCGCTTACGCCGCCCGACCCTTCCGGTTCCGTCACCGGCACATCTCGTCCTCGATTCACCACCCACCAGGCGATCAGACCGAGCAAGACCACTCCTCCCACGATGGCGAGGGGGGCGAAGTACTTCTCTATGGAGTGCCAGCGGGCCCCGAGGGTCTTGCCGGCATAGGCGAGGCCGAGGCACCAGGGGATGACCCCGAGGAGGGTGAACGCCGTGAACTTCCGGAGGTTCATCCGGGCGACGCCTGCGGGGAGGCTCACGAAGGCGCGGATCAGGGGGACGAGGCGGCCGAGGAATACGACGGCCTCCCCCCGGCGTTCGAACCAGTCGTGCGCCCGGTCCACCTCGTGGGGGCGCAACAAGAGGTATCGGCCCCACCGGTCGATCGCGGGACGTCCGCCCCAGGCGCCGAGCGCGTAGGCGAGCCACGAGCCGATCAGGCTGCCGGCGACGCCCCAGGCGACCACCCAGCCGAGGGACAGCGGGTCGGGGGTGCCGAGAACGCTTGCGGCGAAGTCGGGAGCACACAGCGCCCCCGCGAAGGCCATCACGACCTCCGAAGGGATCGGGATGCAGATCGAGCCGAGCAGCATCAACAGGAACACCGCCAGGTACCCGTTGTCGGCGATCAGCCGTTGGAGCGTCTCGGTGAAGACGGCGAGCAGGGAGAAACCTCCTGTTGACCAGCGGGAACGTCCCGAGCGTACCAACAGGTCGCCTTCGGGCCGTCCCGGAGTTCGTACAGGCCGGTGGTACCGTCCGGCCCCGAGAAGCCGATACCCCTTGTGGTAGTTGTCACGAAGAGGAACGAAACGCAGATGCCGAAGACACTGGTTGTGGTCGAGTCGCCGGCCAAGGCGAAGACCATCGAGAAGTACCTGGGGCCGGACTACATGGTCCGGGCCTCCTACGGCCATGTCCGGGATCTGCCCAAGTCCAAGCTGGGGGTCGACCCCGAGCACGACTTCTCGGTCGAATACGAGGTGCCCGAGAAGTCCAAGGACCACGTCGCGGCCCTCCGCAAGACGATGAAGTCGGCCGACGGGCTGGTGCTCGCGACCGACTTCGACCGCGAGGGCGAGGCGATCGCGCACCACGTCGCGACGCTCCTCGGCCAGCAGGCCGACGGGGCGAACCGGGTCACCTTCACCGAGATCACCCGTGACGCGATCCTCGAGGCGTTCGCGCACCCACGGCACATCGACCGCAACCTCTTCGACGCCCAAGAGGCCCGTCGGATCCTCGATCGGCTCGTCGGCTACAAGATCTCTCCGCTGCTGTGGCGTCGCGTCCAGCCGGGGCTGTCCGCGGGCAGGGTGCAGTCGGTGGCGGTGCGGCTGATCGTCGAGCGGGAGCGCGAGATCGACGCGTTCAACCCGGTCGAGTACTGGAGCATCGACGTGCGGCTCACCCCCGAAGGGCCGGAGCAGCCGTTCCTCGCCCGGCTCGTGCAGGTGCCCGAGGGGAAGCTCGCGGCGAACCCGGACAAGAAGGGGCTCGTCCTCGGCGCAGAGGGTGAGGCTGCGACCCACGCCGAACGGCTGCGAGGCGCGACCTACCAGGTCACGAACGTCGAGAAGAAGCAGCGCAAGCGCTCCCCGTCGCCGCCGTTCACGACCTCGACGCTGCAGCAGGAGGCAGCGCGCAAGCTGGGCTTCGGTGCTCGCCGCACGATGCAGATCGCGCAGCGCCTCTATGAAGGTATCGACCTGCCGGGCGAGGGCTCGGTCGGCCTGATCACCTACATGCGAACCGACTCGGTGACGATCGCCGACTCGGCGCTGCGCGAGATCGCCGAGCTCGTGAAAGGGGAGTACGGCCAGGCGTACACGCTCGCCGAGGCGCGCCGGTACAAGACACGCAGCCGCAACGCCCAGGAGGCGCACGAGGCGATCCGCCCGACGAGCGCGATGCGCACCCCGCAGCGGGTCGCCGCCTCGCTCGATCGCGACCAGCTCCGTCTCTACACGTTGATCTGGCAACGGACCGTCGCGACGCAGATGGCCGACGCGAAGTTCGACCAGGTCGGGGTCGACATCGAGGCCGCCGCGCCCGACGCCGAGACCTACGGCCTGCGAGCGACCGGCCAGACGCTCGTGTTCGACGGCTTCCTCAAGCTCTACCGCGAGGGCCGTGACGACGACGTCGACGAGGACGCCGAGTCCAACCTGCCCGAGCTGTCGGCCGAGCAGCTGCTGCGGATGCTCGATGTCCTTCCGGAGCAGCACTTCACGCAGCCGCCGCCTCGCTACTCGGAGGCATCGCTCGTGAAGAAGCTCGAGGAGGAGGGCATCGGCCGCCCCTCGACCTACGCGTCGATCATCTCCACGATCCAGGACCGCGGCTACGTGCGTCTGGAGGACCGGCGGTTCAAGCCCGAGGACGTCGGCTACGTCGTGACCGACAAGCTGATCGAGCACTTCCCCGACGTCGTCGACGTGAGCTTCACGCGCTACATGGAGAAGGAGCTCGACGACATCGCCGAGGGGCAGCTGGCCAAGGTGCAGATGCTCCACGAGTTCAACGGGCCGTTCGAACGCGCCCTCGAGAAGGCCGAGGAGTCGTTCGAGCGTTACCAGGAGGACCTGGACGAGCTGTGTCCGCTGTGCCCGACCGAGGGGCGCGAGCCCGGCAAGCTACAGGTGAAGCTCGGCCGGTACGGGAAGTTCATCGGCTGCCCGAACTACCCCGAGTGCCGCTACATCCGGAACATGGACGGCACCGAGCGGGCGGAGCCCGAGTTGTTGGACGAGCGGTGCCCCGACTGCGGCCGGCAGCTCCAGCGGCGCGTGGGCCGCTATGGGCCGTTCGTCGGCTGCAGCGGGTACCCGGACTGCCGCTACATCAAGAAGGACCCGCCGCGGTCGCTGGGCATCACCTGCCCACAGTGCAACCAGGGCGAGATCGTCGAGAAGCGCACGCGGTTCGGGGTCTTCTTCGGCTGCGACCGCTACCCCGAGTGCGACTTCGCGGTGAACAACGAACCGCTGGCTGAGCCGCGCTGCCCGGTCGACGGCTCGCTGCTCGTGCAACGTCCGAAGTCGATCCGGTGCTGGGGCTGCGGCGCGGAGTTCGACCTCGACATGAATCAGACGAAGGACGGCGATCCGGAGGCCGAGGCCGAGTCGCGGGCGATCAAGTCGGCGGCACGCGCGAAACGCGCCGCCGCGAAGGCCGCGAAGAAGAAGCCCGCAACCAAGAAGAAGACGACCACCAAGAAGAAGACGACCACGAAGAAGAAGGCGGCACCCAAGAAGTCGACGGTGGCGCCGGCGAAGGAGCCTGCTCCGGTGCGCGCCGCGTCCGGCGCAGAGGAACCGTAAGGGCCTCGACGGGTGTCGTCGATCACGGACGAGGTCGCGGCGCTCCGCGGCACCCGTCCCGCCACCTTCGGCGACCTGCTCACCCACGGCCCGTTCGCGAGGTTGCTCGCGGCGATGTCGGTGTCTTCGTTCGGCGACTGGGTCGGGTTCGTCGCCGTCACGGCGATCGTCCAGGGCCTCGGTGGCGGTTCCGCGTCGCTCGCGATCTCGGGCGTGATGATCGCGCGCACGCTCCCGGCGTTCCTGTTCGGACCGGTCGCGGGGTCGTTCGTCGACCGGCTCGACCGCAAGCGGATCATGATCGCGGCCGACGTCGGTCGGGCCGTCCTGTACCTCTCGATGGCGTTCATCGCCCAGCTCTGGGCGATCTACCTGCTGTCGTTCGTGATCGAGTGCCTGTCGCTGCTGTGGAGCCCCGCTCGCGATGCGTCGCTGCCCAACATGGTGCCCCGGCGCCAGCTCGCGAACGCCAACTCACTCGTGCTCGTCAGCGCGTATGCGACGCTCCCGATCGGCGGCGCCGCGTTCGCGGTGCTGTACGGGGTCGCCCAGTCGATGAGCGCGCGGGTGCCGCTGTTCGCGGATCATCCCGAGTCACTCGCACTCGTCTTCGACGCCGGCACGTTCCTGTTCTCGGCCGCGATGGTGGCGGGGATCGCGATCCGCGCCAGCAGCAGCAGCGAGCGAACCCACCTCGACGTGTCCCGTGTGTGGCGCGATACGCGCGAGGGTGTGCGGTTCCTGGCGGAGGATTCGATCGCCGCCGCGATGACCGGCGGGATCGTGATCGCGTTCGGCGCGGTCGGCGCGGTGCTCGCGACGGGCCCCGTGTTCGTCGCCACGACCGTGCACGGCGGCAAGCCGGGCTGGGGGCTCGTGGTCACGTCGTTCGGGGTGGGGATGGGACTCGGTATGGCGGCGTCGAACCCCGCCGCCAAGGTGATCGAGCGTGATCGGGTGTTCGTGTGGTCGTTGTTCGCCGCGGCCGCCACGCTCGTCGTGATGGCGGCGATGCCGAACCTCTCATGGGTCGTGGTCTTCGCCGTCTGGCTCGGCGCGTTCTGCGGGTTGGCCTGGGTGAGCGGCTACACCTTGTTGCAGGAGAACGTGATCGATGAGTATCGGGGCCGCACGTTCGCGGCGCTCACGACCTTGTCGCGGATGGTGCTGTTCCTCTCGTTGGCGCTGTTCCCATTGCTTGCACAGGTGTTCGGGTGGGTCTCGAACGCGGTGGGCAACGGTGACTTCTTCGTCGGCGGGCAGCGGATCGATCTGTCGGGCACGCGGCTCGCGTTGTGGACGGCCGCGATCTTGATCGTCGCTGCCGCGCTCAACACCAGACGATTGCTCACGCGGTACCGTCTGTCGCGTCCGGTTCCCCTTTCACTCGTGCCGAAACTCAAGCGTCCGCCGGCCACCGGTGCCCTGATCGCGTTCGAAGGCGTCGAGGGCGCTGGTAAGGGCACCCAGATCGCGATGCTCGAACGGCATCTGCATGACGAAGGGGTACCGGTGCTCGTCACCCGTGAGCCCGGTGGGACCCGCGCCGGCGAGCGGATCCGCGAGCTGTTGCTCGACCCCGACACCGGCTCGTTGGACGCGCGGGCCGAAGCGATGTTGTTCGCTGCGGCGCGCGCCCAGACCGTCGCCTCGGTGATCCGCCCCGCGCTCGCCGAGGGGAAGGTCGTGATCTGCGACCGCTACGTCGACTCCTCGCTCGCGTACCAGGGATCGGGACGCGGCCTCGGCGAAGTCGACGTGCTGTCGCTGAACGTCTGGGGCACGCAAGGCTTGTTCCCCGACCTCGTGATCCTGCTGCACATCGAGCCCGAGCTCGGACTCGCTCGTTCCGGAGAGGTGCCCGACCGGATGGAACGAGAGGGGCAGGCGTTCCTCGCGAAGGTCGCCGACGCCTACCTGCGGATCGCGGAGGAGCATCCGGAGCGTTTCGTCGTGATCGACGCGGCGCGTGAGCCGGCGGCGGTCTTCGACGACGTTCGCGCCGCCATCGAGAAGGCGCTCCGGGACCGCCACGAGCACGAGACCGGCTGACGTCGCCGCTCAGCGCTACGCTCCACGCGATGGCAGCCGTCCTGGATCGGGTCACCGGGCAACCGGCAGCGGTCGCGTTCCTGGAGCGCGCGGCGGAGCGCCCGCATCACGCGTACATCCTCGCGGGGCCGGAGGGCTCGGGGAAGTCTCTGGTCGCCCGGGCGTTCGTCGCGTCGCTGTTGTGTGCCCGCGGCGGGTGCGGTGAGTGCCGCGACTGCACGCTCGCGATGCGCGATCACCACCCGAACGAATTCCTGGTCGAGCCGGAAGGCCGCGACATCCATATCGACACGATCCGCGACGAGGTGTGGCAGCACGCGTACCGGACCTCGCCCGAGCCGGGCAGGAAGGTGTTCGTGATCCGCGAGGCCGACCGGCTGTCGGCGCCGGCCGCCGACACGCTGCTCAAGGTGCTCGAGGAGCCACCGCTCGACACGGTCTTCCTCCTGCTCTCAGCGCGAGCCCACGAGCTCCCCGACACGATCGCGAGCCGGTGCCATGTGGTGACCGTCGCCGCGCTGCCCGAAGCGTTCGTGGTCTCACAGCTCCAGGACGAGGGCGTCGGGAGCGAGCGCGCGCAGCTCGTCGCCCGGTTGGCGGGCGGCAATCTCGGCCGCGCTCGCCGGATGGCTACCGACGCAGACGGCCTCGCCTTCCGGGAGGTCGCCGTGGCCGCGCTCGAGCGGGCGTCCGAGGGGGTGGCGGGAGCCCTCGCCGCGGCGAGCGACGTGATGGAGGCAGCCGCTGCCTACAAGAAGGGGATGAAGGGCGA
>JBKPRM010000147.1:0-15478 GCA_046734555.1 Actinomycetota bacterium
CCCAACGTCTACTTCGCGAAGAACCAGCCACGCGGCTACCTCGATCCGCTGAGGATCGACCTCGAGGGCCCCGAGGAGGACCTGCGTTTCGGCGTTGCGACCGCGAGGGACCTGTCGAAGAAGCAGCTGCTCGATCTCTTCAGCTGCACGGAGTGCGGGAGGTGCCAGGAGGTCTGTCCCGCGTGGAACACGGGGAAGCCGCTCAGCCCGAAGCTGCTGATCATGGATCTCCGCGACGCCGCGGCGGGCCTGCAGGCCACCACGGGTGAGGTCGAGCTGCAGCCGCTCGTGCCCAACGCGGTGACCGACGAGGTCGTCTGGGACTGCGTGACGTGCGGCGCATGCATGCGGGAATGTCCCGTCGACATCGAGCACGTCGATACGATCGTCGACCTCCGCCGGAACCTCGTGATGGCGGAGTCGCGGTTCCCGAGCGAAGCCGGCGCGATGCTTCGCGGCGTCGAGGGGCCCAACGAGAACCCGTGGAACCAGCCCGCGTCGGCGCGGACCGAGTGGATCGGTGACCTGCCTGTCCGGGTGCTCGCGCCCGGCGATCCCGCGCCCGAGTACCTGTTCTGGGTGGGGTGCGCGGGCGCGTTCGACGACCGCGCGAAGAAGACGACGCGAAGCGTCGCTCGGCTGTTGAACGCGGCGGGTGTCGATTGGGCGGTGCTCGGCGCGCGGGAGCGGTGCACCGGCGACCCTGCACGCCGGATGGGCCACGAGTACCTCTTCCAGATGCTCGCCGAGCAGAACGTCGCGACGTTCGCTGAGGCCGGCATCACGAAGATCGTCGCGACGTGCGCGCACTGCTTCAACACGCTCGCGAACGAGTACCCGGATTACGGCGCGACCCTCGACGTCGTGCACCACACCGAGCTGTTGTCGCACCTGCTCGCGGAGAAGCGGCTCGTGACGACGCCCGGCGGCGGCGGCTCGGTCACCTACCACGACGCTTGCTACCTGGGCCGACACAACGGCCGCTACGACGCGCCCCGCGACGTGCTCGGCTCGACCGGCCTGACGACGACCGAGATGGAACGCGCACGTGAGCGCTCCTTCTGCTGCGGCGCCGGGGGTGCCCGTATGTGGATGGAGGAAGACATCGGCACGCGGATCAACGACACGCGTTTCGCCGAGGCCGCAGCGACCGGCGCAGAGACGCTCGCGGTCGCATGCCCGTACTGCTTCGTGATGCTCGACGACGCGGCCAAGGCGGGCGGTTCCGAGATGCGCGTCGCCGACGTCGCGACCCTGCTCGCCGAGGCCACCCTCGGCGAAACCGCGCCCCCGTAGGCTCCTCGGCATGAAGCTGCTGTTCGCCAAGGCCGAGAGCGCCGAGACGTTCGGCGTCGGGCCCGCCGCCGTCGCCGAGGCGGGAGCCGACGTCCTCGTCTGGGACGCGATCGGCGGGGAGCCGCGGCCACCCCTCGACGACGTCGACGGCGTGATGCTGTTCGGCAGCTCCTACAACGTGGAGCACGCCGACGAGCAGCCGTTCATCCATGAACTCGCCGCGATGACTCGGGACGCCGTCGATCGGGGCGTGCCGTTCCTCGGCGTGTGCTTCGGCGCCCAGGTGCTCGCCTGGACGCTCGGCTCCCGGATCCGGAAGGCGGACGAGCGGGAGATCGGCTACGTGCCGATCCATCCGTTGCCGGCCGCGGCGGACGATCCGCTCCTTGCCCACTACACCGACGGTGAGCCGGTCTTCCAATGGCACATGGACACCTTCGACCTCCCCGACGGCGCGGAGCTGCTGGTCGCCGGCGACGGCGTCGCGAACCAGGCCTATCGCGTCGGCGACACCACGTGGGCGACCCAGTTCCATTTCGAGATCGACGTGCCCGAGCTCGAGATGTGGCTCGGCGAGCTGGCGGACACCATCGAGTCCGAATGGGGCGCCTCGCCCGAGCAGCTCCGCGCGCAGGCGCGAGAGCATCATGAGCGACATGAACGGGCCGGGCGCGAAACCTTCCGCCGCTTCGTGACGATCGCTCGGGAAGGGTCGTGAGCTACCGACCCTTGATCGCGGTCGCCGCCTACCACCTCGACGGCACGCGCGTCGCCCGGTGGCCCGACGGCGGCTACGGCGTTCCCGCGCCGTACCTGGATGCGCTTCGGCGTGCCAACGCACGAACCGCGATCATCTCGCCCGGAGAGGTGGACGACGCCACGGAGACCCTCGAGCCGTTCGATGGCCTGCTGCTCGTCGGTGGCGGCGATGTCGATCCGCGTCGCTACGGAGCCGAACCCGATCTCGAGCACAACTACGGGGTGGAGCCCGATCGTGACGCGTTCGAGATCACGCTGTTGCGAGCCGCGGATGCGTCGCACCTGCCGACCCTGTGCATCTGCCGAGGCGCGCAGGTGATGAACGTCGCGTTCGGCGGCACGCTGCACCAGCACCTGCCGGACGTCGAGGGCCTGCTCGAGCACGGTGTGCCCCTCGAGGGGACCGAGACGCTCCACGACGTCGAGCCCGTCGCCGGGACGCGGCTCTCCGCGACGACGAAGTCGAACGCGATCCGATGCAGCTCGCACCACCACCAGGGGATCGCGACCGTGGGCGCCGGCGTGACGGTGTCCGGCCGCAGTCCCGACGGGCTGGTCGAAGCGATCGAGCGCGGGAAGTTCGACATGAACGCGGCCGACGGTGGCTGGATGCTCGGCGTGCAGTGGCACCCCGAGGAGACCGCGGCGGAAGATGCGGCGCAGCAGTCCCTGTTCGACGCGCTGTCGCAGCTCGCGAGGATCAGGGGGATGCACGCGCGACCGGGAGAGTCGCGAGGTCGCTCACGCTCCTACGAGATCGTCGAACACGATCTCGCATGGCGGCAACGGTTCGAACACGTGGCAGCGGAACTCGCAGGCGTTCTTCCGCCCGAGCTGATCGTCAGGATCGAGCACGTCGGCTCGACCTCCGTGCCCGGCCTGGCTTCGAAGGATGTGATCGACGTCTCGCTGGCGATCACGGCGCTGATCCCGCGCGACGCCTACCTCGTCCCGCTCCAGGGGATCGGTTATCGACATGCCTTGGACCCATGGAACGACGACCACGAGTTCTTCAGCAGGGACGACGACTTCGACGTGCACGTCCACGTCTGTCTGGCCGGTGGTGAGTTCGAGTCCAGGCATCTGGCGTTCCGAGACTGGCTCCGCTCTCACCCCGACGACGCACGCGCCTACGAGAGACTGAAGCGCGACCTCGCGTCGCGGCACCCCAACGACATCGCCTCCTACGTGGAGGGCAAGTCGGCGTTCATCGCCGCGGTCGAAGGGAGGGCGCTCGGCGGTGACTAGGACAAGGGGACTAGCGCTCTCGCGCGGATTCGGGCATGATGCGCGCCGACGTGGGTTGCGCCGCCGGATAGACCGGGGCAGCCAAGACGGGAGAGGATCGGATCTACGGACGCACGCCTGAGCCGCCGAACATCCTTCGGTTCCTGTCGAGCAGGCGAGATGCCTCCGCGAGGCGGCGGCGCCTGAGATGACGACGGTCGGCGCAACGCGTTTCGGCGCACGGCTCCCCGAAGGCGGAACGGTCGGCGTGATGGCCCCGTCGGGCCCCCACTTCAACGGCAGCGACATCGACCGTCCGCTGCGCTGGTGGCGTGACAAGGGCTACACGGTCAAGCTCACCGACTCGGTCTGGGCGCGCGACGACTACGTCGCCGGGCCGCCGGAGAAGCGGGCGGAGGACCTGAACGGGCTGTTCGCCGACCCCGAGGTGGACGTGATCCAGGTGCTGTGGGGTGGCACGGGCGCGATCGAGATCCTGCCCTACCTCGACTACGAGATGATCGCGGCGAACCCGAAATCGCTGATGGGGTTCTCCGATATCACGAACCTGCACATCGCGCTTCGCCAGCAGACCGGCCTCGCGACCTTCCACGGACCCGGCTTCGGGTCGATGGGCATCCCCGACCGCACGGCGTTCACCTGGGACTCCGCGGTCGCGGCCTTCAGCACCGGCGCCGCCGGCGAGGTGCCGCGCGATCCCGACGACCCGTACGTCCGCACGATCGCCGGCGGCACGGCCAGCGGACCGATCGTCGGGGGCAACCTGTTCACGTTCGTGCACCTCATCGGCACGCCGTGGGACCCGGTGTTCGACGACGCGATCTTGTTCTTCGAGGAGGTCGACGAGCCGCCCTACATCGTCGAGGTGCACCTCCACCAGCTCGAGCACGCCGGTAAGCTCGCGAACGTCAAGGGGATCGTGATCGGCGAGCTATTCAAGTGCGACTGGCGGGAGGAACGCCCGGAAGCCCCCCGGACCCGCTCGATCGAGGATGTCTTGGAGCGATGCCTCGGGTCACTCGGGGTCCCGATCCTCTACAAGCTGCCGCTCGGTCACGGGAAGCACCTCGCGACCATCCCCCTTGGGGTGCAAGCCACCCTGGATGCCGACGCTCAGACGCTCACGATCGACCAACCCGGCGTCCGCGTCGGCCCGTACACGTAGGCAGGAAGGACGTGCGCGTCCCATGGAAGGAGGCACCATGAGGAAGGTCCACAAGGGAGTCCTGGTCGTCCTGACGGGTGTGATCACGATGTTCCTCGCCGCCGGCTCCGCGTGGGCCCAGAGCGCGACGCCCACGTCGTCCGCCTCGGCGAGTGGCTCGAGCGGACCGGTCACGTTCGTCGAGGGCACGATCAACGACATGCGCACGGTCAACCCGTGGAAGGCTCTCGACACGCCCGAGTACGAGGTGCTCTCGCTGAACTTCGACCTGATCGAAAACTTCGCGAAGGACGACCTGAGTGCGGCGCCCGGATTCGCCACCAGTTGGACACAGTCAGACGACGGGCTCACGTGGACGTTCGATATCCGACAGGGCGCCACGTGGCAGGACGGTCAACCGCTCACGGCGAAGGATGTCGCGTTCACGTATAACCAGACGCTCGATTGCCAGCTCGGCAACTCGCTCGACTACCTCGTTCCGGACTTCACGAAGAGCATCGAAGCTCCGAGCGATACGCAGCTCATCTGGACGACGAAGGTGCCAACGAGCGCACCGATCCGGCCGCCGTGGGTCTACATCGTGCCTGAGCACATCTGGGGCAACTCGACGTGCGACGACGTGAAGAAGGCGGCGTTCTTCGAGGACAACGACAACTGCCTCGCAGGCTCGGAATGCATGATCGGCAGTGGTCCTTTCCAGCTCACGGAGTGGCAGAAGGGTGAGTCGTGGACGATGACGGCGAACCCCAACTACTGGGGGGGCGCGCCGCACATCGACCAGTTCACCGTCGTGAAGTACAACAACTCCGAGGCATTGGTGAACGCCCTCAAGAACGGCGAGGTCGATTACGCCAGCCTCGGGTCCGTCGATCTCTTCAACCAGCTGGCAGGCGAGGATCCGTCGGTGACGGGATTGACGACCCACGTGGGGCCGGCCGTCTCCTTCGGCCAGATGAGCTTCAACATGTGTGACCCGAAGGACCCGGATGCGGCGAAGTACTGCGCGAATACCGGTTCCACGGGCAATCCCGCGCTGCACGACCCGGTCGTTCGCACAGCGATCTCGTGGGCGATCGACCGACAAACGATCGTCGACAAGGTTCTGGCCGGCTACGGCGAACCCGGCACCACGATCGTCCCCCCATTCGCGTCCTTCTATCACTGGGAACCGACCGGGGATCAGGTGATCGGCTTCGACATCGCCAAGGCGAACCAGATGTTGGATGACGCGGGATACGTCGATACAGACAATGACGGGACCCGCAACGACCCGAATACGGGCGACAACCTCGACTTCCGGCTCATCTTGCGGTCGGAGTCAGACGTGGGCTCGCAGCTCGGCGACTACATCGGCGGCTGGCTCCGGCAGATCCACATCAAGACGGAGCCGGAGGTGCTGACGGACGGCAAGCTGGTCTCCGCTTGGTACGACAACGACTACGACCTGTACATCTGGGGGTGGGGTCCAGACCCAGATCCAGACTTCATGCTGTCGACGTTCACCTCCGCCCAGTGCGGTGGGTGGAGCGACACGTGCTACTCGAACCCCGAATACGACAAGCTCTACAAGGATCAGCAAACCGCACCGAACCCGCAGGACCGACAGGCGATCGTCTACCAGATGCAGCAGATCCTGTATCAGGACATCCCTGAGGTCGTGCTCTATTACGACAAGTCCTTGGAGGTGTATGACAGCGCGCACTGGCAAGGCCTCGAGGACAACATCTCACCGACCCCCGAGGGTTACCTCTGGGGCCAGTACACGCCGTACACGGCGCTGACCCTGGCTCCTCGTGGAACCGAGACGAATACCTCTTCGTCCTCGTCGTCCACTTTGCTCATCATCGGTATCCTCGGTGCCGTGATCGTGGTGATCGGGATCGTGCTGATCGCGCGGCGCGGCCGCTCAGATGAGGACCTTGCCTAAGGGTCGCTGAGACGGCGAAGGAGGCGGACGGAGCAGGGTGGGTACGGCGAAGTACCTGCTGGGCAAGCTGGGACAGCTGCTGCTCACCCTGCTCTTCGTTCTGACGATCGCCTTCCTGATGTTCCGGGTGTGGATGCCCGGCGACCCGGTCAAGACGTACGCGCGCTCCACGGGGTCGAAGTTCACGAACGCGCAGCTCGAGGAGATCCGTCAGGAATGGGGTCTCGACAAGCCGTTGTTCCCGGACCAGTACCTCGACTTCATGAAGGGAAGTCTCACCTTCAACTTCGGCTTCTCGACGGTGCTGCAGCCGGGCGTGCCCGTGAGCACGCTGTTCTGGGAGCGGATGGGGAAGTCGTTCATACTGATCGCAACGAGCACGATCGCATCGATCGTCATCGGCGTGTGGCTCGGCATCAAGGGCGGCTGGAAGCGAAGAGGCGCTCTCGACAATACGTCGATGACGACCTCGATGGTCCTGTACGCCATGCCTGAGTTCGTGCTTGGGATGATCTTGCTGCTGTTGTTGTCGAACGCCGTACATCTGTTCCCATCCGGGGGGTACCAGACGTTCGGCGTCACATACACCGGAGTGGATCATTATGTCGACGTCGCCAAACATATGGCGCTCCCCTGGCTCACCCTGACGTTGGCCTACTTGGGCGAGTTCTACCTCGTGATGCGCAGCTCTTTGCTCGACGTCCTGGGCGAGGAGTACATCTCGCTCGCGAGGGCGAAGGGCGTGCGCGAGAAGTTCGTCCTGCGCCGTCATGCCGTGCCGAACGCGCTGCTGCCGACCATCACGCTCGTCGCCCTGTCGTTCGGATTCATCCTCGGCGGCGTCTTGACCGTCGAGCTCGTCTTCAGTTACCCGGGCGTCGGCAAGCTGTCCGTTGACGCCCTCGACGCGCGCGACATGCCGATGCTGCAAGCGACGTTCATCATCTCGGTGCTGGCCGTGTTGATCGCCAACCTGATCGCAGATCTCCTCTACGGGTATCTCGATCCGCGGGTCCGGAGGGCGTGACGTGAAGACCGAACCGATCCTCGCCCCGACGCCGGACAAGCTGGAGCCTCCCAAGATCAAGAAGGTCACGCCCGGGAAGCTCCGGCGCGCGCGCCGTCGCCGAGCGCTGCGACGCTTCTGGGCCGACTTCCGTCAGAACAAGATGGGACTTGCCGGACTGCTGATCCTCTTGTTCTTCATCGGCATGGCGATCTTCTCGATCTTCGCGGACAAGGGGCGGCTCGATCCCACGATCACGACCGATGGTCCGCGATTGGCGGGGCCGTCGATGGCATATCCGCTCGGGACCGACCGGCAAGGCATCTCCGTGCTGTCGCTCGTGATCGAGGGCTCTCGCATCTCGCTGTTCGTTGGTCTCACGGCGGCTCTCATCTCGATGTTGATCGGGACGGCGGTGGGCCTGTGGGCCGGGTACAAGGGGGCGTTCACCGACGGGCTGTTGATGCGGCTCACCGACGCGTTCCTCGTGCTGCCGTGGCTCGCATTCGCGATCGTGATGGCCTCGATCCTTGGGCAGAGCACGACGGCCATCATCTTGATCATCGGGCTCACGTCGTGGGCAGGCACCGCCCGTCTCGTCAGATCGCAGGTGCTATCCGTGAAGGAGCGGACGTATATCGAACGCTCGCGCGGGCTCGGTGCCAGCGATTTCCAGGTCGTGATCCGCCATGTCTTGCCGAACCTCATGCCCGTCATCTTCGCCAACACGATCCTGACGATCGCGATCGCGATCTTGTCGGAATCGGCCCTGGCGTTCCTCGGTCTCGGCGATCCGCTCGCGAAGTCGTGGGGGACGATCATCGGTTTCGCGTTCGACACGGGTGCGCTCTCGCTGCATGCGTGGTGGTGGCTCCTTGCGCCGAGCCTCGGCATCATCCTGGTGGTTCTCGGCTTCACGATGGTCGGGTTCGCGATGGACGAGATCATCAACCCGAGGATCCGGGAGCGATGACGGTCCTTCGCATCGACGACCTCCGCGTCACCTACATGACGAAGGGGGGCGCGGTTCCGGCGGTCCGCGGTGTCACCTTCGCGATCGACAAAGGTGAGGTGCTCGGCCTCGCGGGCGAGTCAGGCTGTGGCAAGTCGACGATCGCGGGCGCGATCTTGCGGTTGCACTCCGCGAACACCAAGATCGAAGGCCTGATCGAGCTCGACGGCCAAGATGTACTGGCGCTATCGCCCGGCAAGCTCCGTGTCGCCCGGTGGACGGGCGCCTCGATCGTGTTCCAGGGGGCCCTGCACGCGCTCAACCCCGTCCAGAAGATCGGCGTTCAGATCGAGGAGGCGATCCGCGTCCACGGCATGGCCACCGAGAAGGAGGCCGCCGTGCGTGCCGGGGCGCTGCTCGAGCAGGTCGGCCTGCCGCCGCGACGGATCGATGACTACCCGCACGAGCTGTCGGGCGGCCAGAAGCAACGCGTGATGATCGCGATGGCGCTCGCGTGCAGCCCCTCGCTCGTGATCGCCGACGAGCCGACGACCGCGCTCGACGTGATGGTCCAGGCCCAGGTGCTGCAGCTCCTGCGCTCGCTGCAACACGACCTCGGCCTCGCGATGCTGTTCATCACGCACGACCTGTCGGTGCTCGTCGAGGTCTCCGACCGCCTCGCGATCATGTACGCCGGCAAGATCGTCGAGGAGGGCAGGGCGAACGAGGTCTTCCACACGCCGCAGCACCCCTACACCGAGGCGCTCGCAGCCGCTTTCCCCGCGATCGGCGACGCGCGGTTCCGCCACCGGCCCTCCGGTCTCGGCGGCGACCCGCCCGATCCGCAGCAGATCCCCTCGGGCTGTCCGTTCCACCCGCGATGCGCCCGCCGGATCGAGGTCTGCGACGAGATCGTCCCCGAGCTGTGGGCCGCAGGCCCGAACCGGCGCGCAGCCTGTGTGCACGTCGAGGGCGCGCCGCGGCTGGAGCAGGTGGGCTCGGCGTGACCGACACCCAGGAGGCCGTCCCAGAGCAACTCGAGCTCGGCGAGCCGATCATCGAGGTGGAAGACCTCGAGGTGAACTTCGCAGCGCGCGTCGGACTGATCTCCGGCTTGATGGGGAACAAAGGCGCCGACGCGAAGGCAGTCGACGGCGTCGACCTGACGCTGCACGAGGGGGAGGTGCTCGCCCTCGCTGGCGAATCCGGATGTGGCAAGACGACGACCGCACGAGCGATCATGGGCCTGCTGACGCCCAACCGCGGCACCATCAGCTTCCGAGGGAACAAGCTCCCGCGCGACACGAAGCGCCTGCGTCCCTACCGCCGTGAGGTGCAGATGGTGTTCCAGGATCCCACCGGGTCGCTCAACCCGCGTCAGACGATCTACGAGATCGTGGCCGAGGGGCTCCGGATCCACAAGATCCACCAGGGCCCGAACGGCGAGTCAGAGGAAGACCTCGTCGCCCAAGCGCTCTCGCGGTCGGGCCTGCGGCCCCCGGAGCGCTTCTACCTGCTCTACCCGCACGAGCTGTCGGGCGGACAGCGTCAGCGCGTCGTCATCGCCGGCGCGCTCGTGCTCGAGCCCAAGGTGATCGTCGCCGACGAGCCGGTGTCCAACCTCGACGCCTCGGTGCGCGGGGAGATCCTCGCCCTGCTGATGAAGTTCCGCGACGAGCTGCGGATCTCGATCTTGATCGTGACGCACGACCTCGGCCTCGCCTGGACGGTCGCGGACCGCGTCGCGGTGATGTACCTGGGGCGAGTCGTGGAGATCGGGCCGACCGCCGACGTCCTGCTGCGTCCGCGACACCCGTACACGAAGGCGTTGCTGAACGTCGTGCCCGAGGCGGGCGGTGCTGAACGCCCGATCCTGCAGGGCGAGCCGCCTGACCCGACGCGGATCCCGGCGGGGTGCCGGTTCCACCCGCGGTGCCCGGTCGTCGCGTCGGGCCGCGCTCGAGAGCTCGGGATCGAGGAGCGTTGCCGAGGCGAGGACCTGCTGCCGATGGAGGTAGGCGACCAGCACCTCGCCGCGTGCTACCTGGTGGAGCTCAACCAGCAGCCGTAGGCGGCTGCTCCAAGGCGGGCGGGGCCTCGCCGTCGGAAGACTGCGGCTCGCCATCGGAGGACTGCGGCTCCTCATCCTCGCCGCCGCGCAGCACCCCGAGGATCGCAGCCATCTCCGCGTCGCCGACGGGGGCGTCCTGCTTCGGCGCCGCGGGTGCGGTCCTGGCCGTTGCGAGCAGCGCCCGCAGGTTGGACTCGGCCATCTCGGCCCGGCTCTCCAACTCGCGTGAGCGCTCGGCGAGGGAGCGAGCACGGCGCTCGGCATCATCGCGGGCAGCCCTGGCGTCGCGGGCCTCCTCGCGGAGCTGACGAACCTCGGCGCGCAGCTCGGCAGCCTCGCGGCCGAGGTCGACGAGCTTGTCCGCGACCGCCCGGCCCAGGTCGGAGTAGGCGGCTCCCCCGCGTTCGGGCGCTCCGGCCGCGGCCGGCCTGCCGACCTTCCGGCGCGGGCGTCGTCCGAGCGACTCGCGCTCACCCGCTTCAAGGGGCTTGGCGTCCAGGAGCCGGTAGGAGCCGTTCGCCGCCTCGAGGCGACGGCGGGCGATCAGCGCTCGCACCGCCCGCGCCGTGGATAGCGGGTCAGGCAGCCCGAGGGTTCGGCCGATCTCGGCCGGCGTTTCGCGCATCACCTCGCCGACCTCGACCTTCTCGGCGATGGCAGCAAGGAACGCGTTCGCTCGTTGGAGGCTTTCGTCGTTCATCCGCGGCAATCATCGACTGCCGACAGGTAACTGACTAGTTGCGCTTTGGCGCATCCATCTGTGCAACGATCACTGCAACGAAAGCCTGCCGCGCGCGCTCGAGACGTACCGGCCCAGGTCGCCGTCGGGTCGGGTCGCTTTCGCCGAACCGGGCCCGCCCCCCTCGGGGAACGCGGGATGCAGCATCGCCACGGTGCTCAGCAGGCCGCCGAGGTCCTGCGAGCCGACGGGCGAGCGTCCTGCCTCGGCGAAGGACAGCCGCACCTTCCCGCCCTCCGTCGTGCCGGTGATGACGAGATGGACCGACTTGGTCTGGATCTGTGCCTGCGAGAAGGCGCAGTGCGCCGGCCCGTCGAGTGTGGCCTTGCCGTCACCCGACGCGCGGCCGTTCTGCTCGATCGCCACCGTCCCACGGACCTGCCAGCGGGTCGCACACGACCCGCCGACGTGGAGCTCGTGGCGGCTCTCGATCTGCATCTGCAGGTCGGCGGTCGTGGCGCCGCTCTGCGGCGGTCGGCTCGCCGTTGACGGCGGTCGCGCGCCCGGATCCTCCACACCCGGCGGGAACGGATCGGACCTCGAGGCCTGGTAGGCGCCCGCCCCGATCGCGATGGCGAACGCGAGCACCCACAGCGCGACCTTGAGACCCTTCGGCACGCGGCGAGGGTACCCCGGGTCGGTCAGCCGACACCGAGGCCGGTCATCAATGCGCGGAGCGCAAGGCCGAAGCAGATGAAGGACGCGGCAGTGAACAGCGCCGGAGGCTGGGTCCACCGGCCACCGCCAGCCCGCCCGCCGGTGACCTCACGCGACATCACGTGAGCGATGCCGAGGATCACGAGGGGGCCGAACCCGTAGACGTAGTGCAGCCACGTCTCCGGGCGATATCCGAGCACGAGCAGGAGGAGGCCGACGATCGCCTGCACACCGGCGATCACTTGCTCGACCGTGATCCAGATCCAGAAGCGGGCGCCCGGATCGCGGCCTGCGACCAGCGCGACGCCCCCCCAGATCCACCCGATGGTGAACACGCCGAGCACGACGAACCCGATCGCCTCGTGGACCCGCGGCATGGCGCCCGGAGTCTAGCGAGCGATGCCGAGCCACCCGGGCACGTCGGCGACCGAGTCGACGACCGCGTCGGGCGTGCCGCGCTCGAGGTCGTCGTCGCGGAACTTGCCGGTGCGCACGAGGATGCCCGTCAGGCCCGCTGCCCGTGCCCCCTCGACGTCGTTCACGATGTCGTCCCCGACCATCGCTGCACGACCGGCGTCGATCCCCAAGACGTGGAGAGCCGCCTGGAAGAAGGAGGCGGCAGGCTTGCCGCAGATGACGGCGTGCGTCCCCGTCGCCGCCTCCAAGCCCGCAACGTACGCCCCGGCGTCGAGCTCGAACCCGTCGGCGGTCCTCCAATACAGGTTGCGGTGCATCGCAACAAGCGCGGCGCCGTCCATCAGCCGCCGGAAGCATCGGTTCACGAGCTCGTAAGTGAAGTCGCGCGAGGCGCCGCCGAGCACGATCACGTCCGCCTCCTCGGGCGTGTCCACCAGCGTGACGCCGTCCATGTCCCGGCGCGCGTCGCCGTCGGATACCACGAAGACCGGCGAGCGCGGGTTCGCGTGGCGCAGATGGTCGGCGGTCGCGGTGACCGCGGTGACGATGCGGTCGGGCCCGACGTCGAATCCGACGGAGCGCAGCGTCTCGGCGAGCGCGGTCCGCGTATGCGTGGTCGTGTTGGTGATCAAGCAGACCGGGACTTCCGCCCGCCGGAACGCGTCCATCGCCTGGATCGACCCGGGGACGGGCTCCCACGAGATCGAGAGCACACCATCGATGTCGAGCAACAGGCCGTCGATCGAGCGGGTCGTCACGAGCCGAGTCGGATGCCGAGTGACCGCCGCGCGCGCTCGACGTCGTCGGGTACCGGTTCCCCAAGCTGACGCCGGCGCCAGGCGTCGTAGGGGGCGAGGTATCGATACTTGGGCGGGAGGAACGGGCGCACCAGCCGGGTCGCCGCGAACGTCGCCTCGACCGCGGCCTCGCGCAGCCGTCCCACTTCGAAGCCGTACATCTCGCGGACGAGCGGCGGAAGCGTCGCGAACGCGAGTCGCGACACGCCGGCGAGCACCGGCCGCCAATCCGCCTCCCGCGGTGGGTTCAAGAAGAGCTGTGCGACCCGCCGGGCGTTGTCCGTCACGAGGAGCTCGCCGTGATCCTCGACGTCGGCGAGCCATGCCCGGAGAGCCGGAACCGTCGGCGGGATGATCTGCCGCGGCACGAGGCACATCTCGGCGGCGAGCATCTGCTCCTCGTGGAAACGCTGGCGGCCGGTGTCGTCGAGGGCGCCGACGGTCCGCTCCTCGAACAGCAACGCGGAGTCGACCAGGCAGGCGTGCACGTAGAGCAGGAGGTGCGGATCGAGGGCGTCGTATCGCTTGCCGGTGACCGGGTCGACACCGTTGATCCGCGTGTGGATCTGGTTGATGCGCTCGGCCGCGGCGTTGGCCTCGGACCTCGTTCCGAACGTCAGGGTGTAGGTCAAGACCAGTGTGCGCTGCAGACGTTTCCAAGGATCGCGCTCGAACAAGCCGGTCTGCCCGGCGCCGGCGATCACGAGGGGATGGGCGGCTTGCATCAGCAAGGCTCGCGCGCCGCCGAACAGGACCGTGACTTCCTTGTGGACCTGCCACGACACGCTGTCGGGGCCGAAGTAGCCAAGGTCGTCGTCCATGTGAGCCAGCGTACCGACCGGCCGCATCCGTGCGTTCCGGCGGGCCAGCAGGCAATATCGAGAGATGCCGCTGATCCCGACCCTGGTCGTGTTCGCCATCGGCCTCGGCTACCTGCTGGGCGGGCGGCTGAAGGGGTTCGAGCACCTGCGGATCAATCGATGGGGCCTCGCGCTGGTCGGGTTGGCCCTGCAACTCGTTCCCGCCTTCTCGATCGGCAGCATCTCCGGATCGGTCACCGGGCCCGTGATGCTCGCGCTCTCGTACACGTTCCTGGTCGTGTTCCTGATCTCGAACCGGTGGATCCCCGGGATGCCGGTGATGCGGATCGGGCTGTTCCTCAACCTCGTCGTCGTGCTGATCAACGGCGGGATGCCCGTGAACGCGTGGGCGATCGAGCGCGTCGGCGGGGACCCGGCGACGTTGGCGGCGGAGGCGCCTACGAAGCACCACCTGCGGACCGACGACGACTACCTCTGGTGGCTGGGAGACGTGATCCCGATCGGCGGCCCGTTCGGCGACGTCGTGTCGATCGGTGACGTGCTGCTGTACGGCGGGATGGTCTATTCGATAACGGAGATCATGCGGGGACGGCGCCGCGAGAATCCTCGGCCTTTGGCGTGGTGGTTCCCGGGGTACCGAGGGAAGCATGCACCTGACTGGTGGCGGATGCCGATCCGCTACCGTTCTCCTGATCGCGCTGGAGCAGAGCGATCGGGAACCGAACCATGATCGTGGTGCCGTCATCGGGTGAGCTCTTGACCTCGAGGGTGCCGCCACCGAGCTTGGCGCGCTCGCGCATCATCGCCATCCCGAAGTGACCCTCGGGACCCGGGGCGGCCGTATCGAACCCAGAGCCGTTGTCGCGAAGCTCGAGCACGATGTCCTCGTCCTGTTCGGCGACGGCGATCCACACGTCGGCAGGATCGGCGTGCTTGAGAGCGTTCATCACTCCCTCGCGAGCGATGTGGAAGATCAGCAGCGCGATAGGCGCCGGCAGCTGAATCTCCTGCACGTCGTGGTGGAACCGGACGCCTGAATCGCGGCCGACCTCGTCGGTGAACGACTCGAGGGACTCTGCGAGGCCGGTCGCGCCGAGCGGCGAACGATGCAGAGCGCGGATCAGAGCTCGGATGCGATCGGAGGTTTCCTGCTTGGAGTTGCGGATCTTGTCGAGCTGGCCGCGGAGTTCCTCGAGCTCTTCGCGATCGAGCAGCTTGCGCGCGATGTCGACCTGGAGCGAGAGCCGGAAGAGAACCTGAGCAAGGTCGTCATGAAGGTAGCCGGCGATCTGCAGTCGTTCGTCAGCGCGCTCCTCCGCCATCGTGTTCGAGAGGTCGCGCAAGATCTCCTCGCGCTCCTTGAGTTCGACGTGCGCCTCCTCGAGTGCATAGGTCCGTAAGAACATCTGTCGAGCAAACAACAGCGGAGCGATAACAATCGCTACGGCCCACAACTTGACGGGTGTGGTTGAGAGTTCCGCGAGTACCGCGCCTATCACAGCGAGACCGGCGTAGCTGATGAGGAACTCGTTCACCCGGGGCAACTGCCGGGCGAGACGTATCACAGAGGTCCCGTACATCAGCGCGGTGGCGACGATGACTAGCCCGAGGTTCGTCACGTAG
>JBKPRM010000148.1:0-6227 GCA_046734555.1 Actinomycetota bacterium
GTCGTACAGGGAGAACCCGAGGATCGTGAGGATCGCGATGATCGTTTCGGGGGTGACCTCGCGGCCGACGAGCGCGTAGAGACCCGCCGTGATCACGACGTCGTGAACGAGCGCGACCATCGCACCGATGGCCATCGTCCATTCGAACCGCCACGCGATGTAGATCGCGATGAACACCAAGACGAGCACGAGGCCTCGGATCGCCTTCCGCGAGATCTGCTGACCCCAGGTCGGGCCGATCGTCTCCACGTTGATGTCATCGGCGTTGATCTTCGCTTGCGATGCGAGCTCAGCGAGCAAGGCGTCGCGATCGCTGACCTCGTTGAGTGAGTCGGTGCGGATCGACACCTGATCCCCGCCGGCGACGAGCTGGATCTCGCCGGTGAGGCCGTGCTGGTCGAGCACGGCCTGGACATCCTCGGCCGACACCGGGGTCGTGGGCGCGTAATTGAGCTCGGCCCCGCCGACGAAGTCGATCGAGAAATGGAACCCGCTGACGATGATCCCGATCAGCGACAGCACGATCAGGAAACCGGAGAACGCGAACCACCAGCGGCGATGCTCGATCAGCTGCAGGTGGGGAACGCGGTAGCCGCGATAGACGGCGAAGGCGTCGCGGAGGTTCATGTCGTCGTCTCCGGCTGCTGCACGTGGTCGGCGCCCGTCGCCGACTCGAGGCCGAATCCCCGGAGCGCCGAGAGCCGCTTGCTCCGCGCGATCAGGAACACCGTCGGGCGCTTGAAGAAGTACACGACGAACAGGTCGAGCGCCGTCGCGACGCCGAGCGTCAGCGCGAACCCGCGGACCGAGCTCACCGCCGTGAAGTAGAGGACCGCCGCGGCGATCCCCGTGACGATGTCGGCCGCGACGATCGTCCGGAACGCCCGGTGGAACGCCGGCTGGACAGCCGTCCGAACAGACCGCCCGGCTCGCACTTCGTCCTTCAGGCGTTCGAAGAACACGATGTAGGAGTCGGCCGTGACGCCGAGCGAGATCACGAGGCCCGCGACACCGGCGAGGCTGAGCGCGTACCCGAAGCTCTTCCCGGCGAGGGAGATCAGCGCGATCGCGAGGATCGCCCAGATCGACATGCCGAACCACGCCACGATCCCGAGCAGCCGGTAATAGAAGAGCAGGTACAGGAACAGCAGGATGAGTCCCGCCGCACCGGCGATGATGCCCTCCTTCAGCGACTCAGAGCCGAGGGTCGGGCTCACGGTGCGGATCGATTGCTGCGTGAGGTTGACCGGCAAGGAGCCCGCGTTCAACACCGAGGCGAGGTCCTTCGCGTCCTGCTCGGTGAAGTTGCCGGTGATCACGCCCCTCCCCGCGGTGATCGCCTCGTTGACGACGGGGTTCGAGATGATCTTGTGGTCCACCGCGATCGCGATCTGATTCTTCGGGGTCGGCGAGTTCACCGCCAGGCGCGTGGCGTTGGCGAAGGCGTCGGCGCCGTCGCTATCGAGCACGAAGTCCACGCCCCACTCCGCGAGGGACTGGGAGCTCCCCTGCAGCGTCGCCGTCGCGCTGGTGATGTTCGCGCCCGTGATGACGACGGGTCCGAGGTGGACGAGGTCGCCCTGCTGGTCCGGGTAGTAGACGTCGTTCGCGTCCTGCGCGTTGCCCTGGCACGCCTTGGAGTCCTGCTCCTCGGGCGTCTGGCACGTCGGCTTGATCGACTGGAAGGTCGGATCGTTCGGCGGGATGATCTCCAGGGTCGGCCGTTCCTCGAGTCGCGCGGTCTTGCCGATCAGCTGGAGCAACCGCTCCTGACCCGTCTCGCGCTGTCGCTCGCTCGCCGCTTCCTGCGTCGAGAAGCAGCCGAGGTCTTGGTCCTGGGCACTCACGACGCAGTACTGCGTGGTGATGTGTTGG
The DNA here is from genome assembly GCA_046734555.1 of Actinomycetota bacterium. GTDB lineage: Bacteria > Actinomycetota > UBA4738 > UBA4738 > HRBIN12 > AC-51. Next base: position 1,876 of record JBKPRM010000148.1, read on the forward strand.
ACCGCGAGCGCGGCGAGCGCGTCGCGAGCCGCTGACTCCGTGTCGTAGTCGCAGGGAGGTGTCGAGGAGCCCGACGTGTCGAGCTGTGCGTAGGCCGCCGCCGGATCCTTCGATGCGTCTGGGGTCGGCGATGGCGTCGGTGTCGTGGAGTCCTTGGCCTTGGCGTTGGCCTGCGGACCCTTCGTGGGGGTTGGGGTCGGGGAGGCCGTCGATGCTGCCTCCGGCGGCGTGATGCACCACGAGGTCTGCGTCACCTTGGTCGTGAGCGACTTGTACGCGGCCTGCGCGGTTGCGTAGTCGGGATAGCACTGCAACTCGGTCCCCTGGAAGTCCGTCAGGCAGTACTCCCCCGTCTTGGCTCCGGGGCCTTCCTGCGACGGGCTCGCGGAGCTCGATGCCGCCGGCGAGCTCGAGGCGCTCGCCGACGCCGACGCCAACGCGCTGGCGGCGGCCTTCGGCTGGGGCGTGATCCCCGTCTTGGCCGCATCCGCCGCAGCCTGCGATCCGAAGCACGACAGCTGCACGTCGCCGGCGAAGACGCAGACCTTGGAGTCCTTGGAGGCGACGTCGAACCCGCGCAACGCCACGGTCGGCGTCTCCGCCGTGTCGGCGCAGCCGTAGGTCGCGCCCTTCGGATCGGTGATGCACTGCAGGTTGACGGTTCGTTGCTCGACCTTGCTGTCGGTCAGCCCGGGGATCTGGATCTCGATCGTCGTGCCCGACAGCGCGATGTCGGGCTCGCCGACGCCGAACGCGTCGACCCGGTTCCGGATGTTCTCGAGCGCCTGCTCCATCGTGGCTGTCGGCGTGCCGTCGGGCGCCGACAAGATCACCGAGACGCCGCCCTTGAGGTCCAGGCCGAGGACCGGTTCGAGTCGGCCGAGCGCGAACGCGGCGAGGCTCACGGCCACGATCAGCGCGACGGCGACGACCGACACCCAGAGACCTCGGCTGCGCTTCACGCCAACTCCTGGCCGTTCGCGAACAGTTGGAAGCGCGCGTTGATCGCCTCAGCGGCGTGGCGGCACATCTGCATCCTGCCCAGGAAGATCTCGAAGTACTCCATGACCTGGCTGATCTGGGTATCGATCGTCAGCTCCAAGCTGACCGTTCGAGCGTCGGAGTCTACCCGCAGGAAACTCTGCTCGACGGCGTAGTTGACGCGATCGTGGATGTCGCCGGTCAGGTCGATCTCGGTCGGGCGGCGCACACGGCTGCGGTGGACGTCTGCCTTGTCAGCGAGGATCACGGCAGCAGAGACCGGCGAGACCGCGGTGCCCTCGGTCTCCTCGTGGTTCGCGATCGCCGCCATGACCATCATCAGGTCAGCCCCATCGGCACGATCGCGGAGCACCTGATAGGCGAGCACCGCGCCGCTTTGCCCGTGGCCTTCACGCGACAGCGCGTTGCCCATGTCGTGCAGGTAGCCGGCCACCCGCGCGAGCTCGGCCTCTCGTTGGCTGAACCCGAGCCGGCGCAGCACCTGATATGAGATCTTGCCGACCAGGTGCGCGTGCCGGAACCCGTGCTCCGTGTACCCCATCGCGTCCATCACGCGGTCGGCCGACGCGATGAACAGCGACAGCTGGGGATCGGACTGGATGTCACCGAGCGTGATCGACGCGACGTCGGCGACCGGCTCGACCGCCGGTACCTCGGGTATCGGGGCACCTTGCGGCGTGCCGACCGTTCCCGGCGGTGTCTCGATCGTGGCTGCCGGCGGCGGATCGATGGCGGACTCGGTCACGTGCGGGAGGGGCCCTCCGCGTTGTCGGCATCCGGCGTGGCGTCGTCCGCATCGCCCAGGTCGACGAGATCGTCGTCGGCATCTTCGTCTTCGTCCACGTCGTCCTCGCCGGTCAGCACGCGGGCGATCCCGGCACGGATCATCGTGATGTTCGTGCCCGGTGCGATCTGCACCACGACGGTGTCCTCGTCTTCGTCCTCGTCGACGATCGTGCCGAAGATCCCCGAGGTCGTCATGATCTCGTCGCCGATCTCTGCGCTTCGCTGCACGCTCTGCTGCTGCGCCGCCTTGCGCCGCTGCGACCGCATCATCAGGTACAGCAGCACGGGGAGCGCCAGCAGGATGAGGAGGGAGACGGGGCTTCCGCCCGAGGCTTGAGCAAGGATCATCGATGGTCCCTTCGGTCGGGATGGGCGCCGCACGCGCGGTGCAACACGCGAGTTTACCTGCGGGAACTCGTCGAACCGGTCAGTCGAGCGGCAGTTGCCCCGGAGCGGTCATGCCCAGGTGGACGTAGGCCCGAGGCGTGGCCACCCGTCCGCGCGGCGTGCGCTGGAGGAACCCCAGCTGCAGCAGGTACGGCTCGACGACGTCCTCCACGGTGTCGGGTTCCTCCCCCACCGCGGCCGACAGCGTCGTGAGCCCGACGGGCCCGCCCGTGAACCGCTCGATCACGATGCGCAGCACCGACAGATCGAGCCGGTCCAGGCCCTCGGCGTCGACCTCGAACATCTCGAGACCTGCGCGGGCGATGTCACCGCTGATCGAGCCGTCGTGGCGAACCTCGGCGACGTCACGGACGCGCCGGAGTAGCCGGTTCGCGATCCGGGGCGTTCCGCGCGACCGTCTCGCGATCTCGGAGGCGCCGTCCGTGTCCGTCTGCACGCCGAGGATCCCTGCGCTGCGCAGCACGATCGTCGTCAGGTCGTCGGTGTCGTAGTAGTCGAGCCGAGGGCTAAACCCGAAGCGCTCGCGGAGCGGCAGCGTGATCCGGCCCGGCCGGGTGGTCGCCGCGATCAACGTGAACCGCGGCAGATCGAGCCGGATCGAACGGGCGGTCGGGCCCTTGCCGAGCACGACGTCGAGGCTGAAGTCCTCGAGCGCCGGGTACAACACCTCTTCGACGGCGCGAGGCATCCGATGGACCTCGTCGACGAACAGGACGTCGCCGTCGCCGAGGTTCGTCAGGATCGCCGCGAGGTCGGACGGCCGCTCGAGGGCCGGTCCGCTCGACGGCTGGAACCCGGCGCCCATCTCGAGGGCCACGATCTGTGCGAGGGTCGTCTTCCCGAGTCCCGGCGGACCGCTGAACAGGAGGTGGTCGACCGGCTCGCCCCGCTGGCGCGCGCCCTCGAGGAGCACCATCAGCTGGTCCTTCACCCGGTGCTGACCGACGAAGTCCTCGAGGGTCCTCGGCCGCAGCGCGACGTCGAACTCGCGATCCTCGGGGCTCAGGGCGGTCGACGCGATCAGGCGCTCGTCCGTCTGCGGGTCGGCGTCCGACATCGTCGTCATCGTCCCACCTTCTGCAGCGCCTCGCGGAGCAGGTCGTCTGGTGCCTTCCCCTCGGGATCGATGTCTGCCAGGACCTGGCTCGCTTCGACCGGCGTGAGCCCCAACGCGAGCAAGGCATCGCGGACATCGGCGAGCGGACCGATCGCGATGATCTCCGCATCGCCGCCAAGTCGCTCGCGCAGGTCGAGCACGACACGCTGCGCGACCTTCTTGCCGACGCCGGGAACGACGGTGAGCGCATCTGCGTCACCGGACGAGACCGCGCGACGGAGCGCCTCGGGCTTCAACGACGAGAGGAACGCGAGCGCGACCTTCGGGCCGACGCCGCTCACACCGGTCAACAGGTCGAACAGCTCGCGTTCGTCGGGCGACGCGAAGCCGTACAGGGTCATCGAGTCCTCCCGCACGACGAGTCGCGTCTGGACGCGGGCGCGCTCTCCGACCGGCGGCAGCGCCGCGAGGAGGGAGGTCGGGATCACGAGCTCGTACCCGACGCCGGCGACGTCGAGCACGACACGGCCGACGCCCTTGTCGACCAGCTCGCCCTCGAGGAACGAGATCATCGCGTGTGTGCGGCGGCCGCCAGGCGCATCGGTGCGGCCAGCAGGTGTGTGACCCCGACGGCGACCGCGTCGGCCGCGTCGGGTTGGCTCGGCACGTCCCGCAACCCATGCAGCCGAGCGAGCGCGGTCTGCACCTGACGCTTGTCTGCGTTCCCCACGCCGGTGACCGCCTGCTTCACCTCGTTCGGTGCGTACTCCTGCACGGGCAGGCCAGCCTCTGCTGCCACGAGCATCACGACGCCGGTCGCGCGCGCGACGTGCAGGGCGCTCACCTGGTTGCGACTCCACGCCACCCGCTCGATCGCGACGGCGGCGGGCCGATGCGTCTCGATCGCTTCGCGCGCGGCGCGCCCCACCTCGGCCAGCCGTTGGGCCTCGTCGGTGCCGGTGGGTGTCGAGACCGTCGAGGCCCAGACCAACGTGGTGGTCCGGTCTCGACGCGACACGACCGCGAGGCCGCAACGCGCGACGCCCGGGTCGATCCCGAGCACGGAGGTCTCGAACATCTGTTCGCCGGAGTCTAGGGC
>JBKPRM010000149.1:0-16555 GCA_046734555.1 Actinomycetota bacterium
GGCTCGCTGCTCGTCGTCGTGGGACTCCTCGTGGCCACGGGCGAGTTCACCCGGCAGCTCGCGCCCCTCGTGAAGTACTCGCCCTGGCTCTGAGGGCACGCCTGTAGCATCGGAACGTCGATGTCCCGACCCGACGGCCCCGGTTCCGACCTGCGGAGGTCCGTCGCGCTCGTCTGGCGAACGCTCCGGTCGATGCGCACCGCGATCATCCTGCTGTTGATGCTCGCGGCCGCGTCGGTCGTGGGCTCGCTCGTGCCGCAGCTGCCGAGCAGCCCGAACGCCGCGGCTGCGTTCATGCAGAACCACGTCTTCTGGGGGAAGGCGTTCCAAGCCGCCGGCTTCTTCGACGTGTTCGGTTCGTGGTGGTTCGTGTTGATCACGGCGCTGCTGTTCGTGTCGCTCGTGGCCTGCCTCCTGCCGCGGTCGCGAGCGATGATCCGCGCGGCGCGCCAGCGGCCGATCCACGCGCGCGAGCTCGATGCGTTCCCCGAGTTCGCCGAGCGTCGCGTGGGGGCGAGCCCGGCCGACGCGGCGATCTCGGCGGCGGGTGTCCTGCGGCGGCGGCACTACCGCGTTGAGCTCGACGCTCCTTCCGGCGCGGTCGCCGCCGAGAAGGGAGCGCTGCGCGAGATCGGCAGCCTCGCGTTCCATTGGGCGTTCCTCCTGTTGTTGATCGCGGTGATCCTCGGCAAGGGGACCGGCTACGTCGGGCACGCGACGATCGTCGAGGGGTACGGCTGGACGGACGCCCGCCTCAACTACGACGGCCAGCTGCGGACCGGCCGGTTCTTCTCGGGGAACTTCTCGGGCACGCAGATCCAGCTGCAGGATTTCACCGACGCCTACCGCGACACCGGGCAGCCGATGGACTTCCGCTCGTCGGTGTTGCTGAGCAACCCGGAGGGAACCGAGACGGAGCAGGCGGAAGTGCGGATCAACCATCCGGTCGGTTTCAACGGGATCCGGATCTTCCAATACGGGTTCGGCTGGGCGGCGATGGTCACGGTGAAGCAGGGCGACGACGTGTTGTTCGACGGCCCCGTCGTCCTCGGGCAGAACACGCCGTCCGGCGAGAGCCCGCTGACCCAGCCGTGGATCGGTGTGGTCAAGCTCTCGACGCTTCGACCCCAGATCGGGATCGCGCTCGCCCTGTTCCCCGACGGACAGGCGTACCTCCGTTCGGTCGCCTCGGGCGTTCCCCAGCCGATGATCGAGGAGAACGCGCCGTTCATCAGCTACGAGGTGTGGAAGGGGAAGCTGCTCGACAACGCGCTGTCCGGCCTCGACACGCGGCTGATGCACCGGACGTCGTCGGGACTCATGGGGGAGGGATGGACGGTCGACCTCGAACGGGGCTGTGCGATCTCGGGATCGACCGGTGACCTCCCGAAGACGGGTTCGGCCGTGACCTGCCCGAAGGCGTCGGCGCCGCGGTTGCTGACGATGTCGTTCCCGGAGCTCCGGCAGTACACGACGCTGCAGATCTCCCGCGACGCGACCGTCCCATGGGTGCTGGCGGCGGCTATCCTCATCGTGCTCGGCCTGCTGCCGGCGCTGTACGTGTCACGGCGGAAGGTGTGGGTACGTGCCCGGAGCGACGGTGAGGGATCGATCCTGCAGCTGGGAGGGTTCGCGCTGCAACGGAAGGACCGCTTCGACGAGGAGTTCACCGAGCTGGTGTCGGCCGTGACCGACGCGGCGGGTCAGACCGGCGATCGCGCTCCCGAGGAGGTGCCGTCGCGATGACCACCGAGCAATGGGCGCGGCTCTCCTCCGACGCGTTCAACGTCGCGCTGTTCGCCTACATCGCCGCGATGGTGACCTCGTTCGCCTACCTCGCGTTCCGCCGGGAGCGGCTGCATACGGTCGCGACGGCGATCGGCGTGGCCGGTCTCGCCGCCAACGGCGTCTCGATCGTCGCGCGGGCGATCGCGGCCGGCCGCACCCCCTGGGGGAACATGTACGAGTACTCGTCGTTGCTGACCTTCCTGGTCGTGCTCGGGTACCTGTGGTTCGTGGAGCATCGCGCGAAGGTGCGGACCGTCGGCGGGTTCGTGTACGGCCTCGCGGTCTTCACGATGGCGATGGCCGTCTCGTTCTTCTACGTCGGCCCGACGGCGCTGATGCCGGCGCTCAACTCGTACTGGCGCCAGATCCACGTGACGTCGATGATCATCGCGTCGTCGCTGCTTGGCATCGGATGCCTGCTGTCGATCGTGTACCTGTTCAAGCGCAGCATGGAGGGCCGTGAGGTCGAGCGGATGCGCTCTCAGTCGCCGCCGCCGATCATGGGCGGTTCGGTCGACACCTCGGACCCCTCCGCGCCGCCGGACTATGCGGGAGCTGCCGACGAGCCGGTCGGCAGCGTCGAGCAGGAGCGCCGGATCGGGCTCCCGTCCTCGGCGACGTTGGACGCGCTGGCGTATCGCTTCATCCGGTTCGGGTTCCCGGTGTGGACGTTCGGCGTGATCTGCGGCGCGATCTGGGCGCAGCAGACGTGGGGTCGGTACTGGGGCTGGGACCCCAAGGAGACGTGGTCGTTCATCACCTGGGTGATCTTCGCGGGCTACCTGCACGCGCGGGCGACGGCCGGGTGGAAGGGCGTCCGCGCGGCGGTCGTCGCGCTGGTCGGGTTCATCTCGCTGCTGATCACGTACTACGCGGTCAACCTGTGGATCGGTCAGTTGCACTCGTACTCGGGCGCGAAATGAGCCGACGCCAGGTGACCGGCGCAGGACCGGCCGCCACAAGGTCGATGGTAGATTCCAGCCGCATCGCGTCCCGCGGCGCGATACCCGAACGATGACGAGCAAGGCGCGCAGGTACCTGCTGTGGCTGGGCGGAGCCTTCGCCCTCGCCGTGCTGCTGTCGGCGTGCGGCAAGAACCTGCCGCAGGACACGTTCTCGCCAGCGGGACCGACCGCGCAGAGCGAGAAGGACATCCTGATCTTCCCGCTGGTGATGGCGGGCCTCGTCTTCGTGCTGGTCGAGGGCGGGATCGTCTTCTTGGCGATCAAGTTCCGGCACCGCAAGGGCGTCGAGCGCATGCCGACCCAGCTGCATGGGAACACCCGCTTGGAGATCGGTTGGACGATCGCGCCGGCGGTGCTGCTGGCCGTCGTGTTCATCCCGGCGGTGTCGCTGATCTGGGACCTCTCGCGGACCCCCTCGGACGCCATGCACATCACCGTCGAGGGCTACCAATGGTGGTGGGGCTTCCAGTACACGGATCCCGACATGCAGGTGTCCTATGGGCAGCAGCCGACCCCGATCACGACCGCCGATGTGATGGTCATCCCGATCCACCGAAACATCGACCTCATCCTTCGGTCCGCGGGGGGCGCCGCTCACGACGACCAAGGCCAGGTCGATCATGAGGTGATCCACTCGTTCTGGGCGCCCAGACTTTTCGGGAAGCAGGACGTGATCCCCGGGGATTCGGGCGCGGACAACCACATCGTCTTCTCTGCCGATGAGCCGGGCACCTACTCCGGCCAATGCGCCGAGTTCTGCGGTCTGCAACACGGGATGATGCGCTTCCGGATCGTGGCGCTCGACGATGCGGCTTGGCAGACGTGGGTCGCCTCTCACAAGCAGCCCGCCGCGCTCGGGCAGTCGGGGGGCGCCGCGCAAGGGATGGGTCTGTTCTTCGGAACCGGGCCTGGGGACGTAGGAGGGCAGTGCATCCTCTGCCATACCGTGGGCACCACGGATCTGTCTGCCCTGAACACCGCGGCGCCGAACCTCACCCACTTCGCGGACCCGACGCACGATTGTTTCGCGGGCTGCGATTTCGAGACCTTCGCATCCGACGGAACGACGTGTAACACCCCCGCGATCGAGGCCTGGATCCGCGACCCCTCCGCGGTGAAGCTCGGCGCGAAGATGCCCGACTACGGCCTGTCGGAGGATCAGATCAGCGACCTCGCCGCCTACCTCTGCACGCTGCGCTAGGAGCCCATCGACCATGGCAACGGCAACGATCTCGACCCAGAAGGGGATCCTGCGGCGTCCGATGGCGACGACGGGATTCTGGAGCTGGTTCACGACCGTCGATCACAAGAAGATCGGGCTCCTGTACGGCTATTCCTCGTTCCTCTTCTTCCTGCTCGGCGGGATCGAGGCGCTGCTGATCCGGTCGCAGCTGGCGAAGCCCGAGAACACGCTGCTGAACGCCCACGAGTACAACCAGGTCTTCACGATGCACGGCCTCACGATGATCTTCCTGTTCGTGATGCCGATGTCGGCTGCGTTCTTCAACTACTTCATCCCGTTGATGATCGGCGCGCGCGACGTCGCGTTCCCGCGCCTGAACGCCCTGTCGTTCTGGGTGTTCCTCGTCGGGGCGCTGTTCCTCAACTCGAGCTGGCTGCTCGGGGGAGCGCCCGACGGAGGCTGGTTCGCCTATGCGCCGAACTCGACGACCGACCCGACCAACGGCATGACCTTCTACGCGCTCGGGTTGCTCATCACCGGCATCGCGTCGACGGTCGGTGCGATCAACCTCGCGATCACGGTGATCAACCTGCGCGCGCCCGGGATGTCGATGTTCCGCATGCCGGTGTTCGTGTGGATGGGCCTCGTCGTGCAGTTCCTGCTGGCGTTCTCGCTGCCGATCATCACGGTCGCGCTGTTCCAGCTGCTGTTCGACCGACGATGGGGGACCGCCTTCTTCGATCCGACCCGCGGCGGGGAGCCGATCCTGTGGCAACACATGTTCTGGTTATTCGGCCATCCCGAGGTCTACATCCTGATCCTGCCTGCGTTCGGGATCATGAGCGAGATCCTGCCGGTGTTCGCACGCAAGCCCTTGTTCGGCTACCAGTTCGTCGTGTTCTCGGGGATCGCGATCGGCTTCATCGGGTTCGGCGTGTGGGTTCACCACATGTTCGCGACGGGACTGGGCCCGGTCGCGAACACCGCGTTCGGTATCTCGACGGCGATCATCGCGGTCCCGACCGGCGTCAAGATCTTCAACTGGATGGGAACGCTGTACGGCGGGGACCTGCGGTTCACGTCACCGATGCTGTTCGCCGTCGGCGGGATCGCGATGTTCGTGATCGGGGGCCTCTCGGGCGTCACCCACGCGATCGTACCGTCGGACTACCAGCAGACGGACACGTATTACATCGTCGCGCACTTCCACTACGTGCTCTTCGGCGGCGCGATCTTCTCGCTGTTCGGGGCGATGTACTACTGGTGGCCGAAGATCTACGGCCGCTTGCTGCACGAGGGGCTCGGCAAGGTGCATTTCTGGCTGATGCTCATCGGGTTCAACCTGACGTTCGCACCGATGCACATCCTCGGGCTCGGCGGGATGATCCGCCGCACCTACACCTATCCCGACTCACTCGGGCTGACGCTGTGGAACCAGATCTCCTCGATCGGGGCGTTCACGATCGCGCTGTCGATCCTGCTGTTCGTCGTGAACGTGATCATCACCCAGCGCAAGCCCGCGGGCCTCGCGGACAACGATCCGTGGGACGCGCGCACCCTGGAGTGGACGACGAGCTCGCCGCCGCCGGCCTACAACTTCGCGCAGCTCCCCACGGTGCACGCGCTCGATGAGTTCTGGCACCGGAAGTACGCCGAGGACGAGACGGGACGGCTGGTGCGTGTGCCGGCCGGTGCCTCCGGCGAACCACATCCGGACGAGGCCCACGCGATCCATCTGCCGAGCCCGTCGTTCTGGCCGATCGTGGTCTCGCTCGGGTTCCCGTTGCTCGCCTACGGCGTCCTGTACTCCTGGTGGCTGATCGGCGCGGGCGCAGTGGTCATCGTCGTGGGTCTGATCGGGTGGGTGCTCGAGCCCTCGGTGGGAGAGTAGCGATGGCCGACATCTCACACGGTGTCGCGCACGAGGAGCACGTCACCTCGACCGGGCTGAGCTCGACGAAGCTCGCGATGTGGCTCTTCCTCGCCTCTGAGTGCCTGCTGTTCGGCGGCCTCATCACCGCATACATGCTGTATCGGGGCAAGAGCACCAGCGGTCCGTATCCGGAGGACGTGTTCGACATCGCCTACACGTCGGTGTCGTCGTTCGTGCTGCTCGCGAGCTCGCTCACGATGGTGCTGTCTCACAACGCGGCGCTCGCGCGCGACTACGCGCGGATGCGGCTGTGGCTCGTCGGGACCGCGCTGCTCGGGCTGACCTTCGTCGGTGGCCAGGTCTTCGAGTTCACGACCTTCTATCACGAGGGCCTCGCGATCACGACGAACCTATTCGGCTCGACCTTCTTCACGTTGACGGGGTTCCACGGGGTGCACGTGACGGTCGGGATCTTGATGCTGCTGATCCTCGTCGTCTTGTCGTTCCGCGGCTCGCTCGGCGACGATCCGGCCTTCTCGGTCGAGATGGTCGGGCTGTACTGGCACTTCGTCGACATCGTGTGGATCGTGATCTTCACGTTCGTGTACCTGATCCCGACGTCGCACGCGGTGGCGCCCACATGAGCAGCCTCGATCCGCATCCGCCCGAGGCGACTGCCCGCGCGGCGCACACGGAGTACCACCCCTCGACACGGGAGTACCTGCGGGTCGGCATCATCCTGTTCGCGCTCACCTGCGTCGAGGTGGCGCTCAGCTATTCGTCGCTCGCCGGCGCGAAACTGATCGCTCTGCTGCTGGCGTGCACGCTGATCAAGTTCCTCATGGTCGTCGGGTACTTCATGCACCTGAAGTTCGACAACGGGCGGTTCTCGCGCGTGTTCGCGCTCGGTGCGGTCGGGGCGTTCACGCTGTACGTCGTCGTGCTGCTGACGTTCAACGTGTGGGGACGGGCGGGCTGACCGATGCCGGCGTGGCACGCACATGTCGACGTCTGGGTCATCCTCGGATCGGTCGTCGCGGCGTACGCGATCTGGTGCCGCAGGCACGAGCGCGACACCGGGGAGCGGACCGATCCGCACGTGATCAGGCTGTTCGCCGCTGGCATGGCGGTGCTGTTCGTCGCGTCGGAGTGGCCGCTGCACGATCTGGCGGAGCACACCTGGTACTTCGCTCACATGGTGCAGCACATGGCCTACACCTTCGTCGCTGCGCCGCTGCTCGTCGCAGGCATCCCCGCATGGATGTGGCGGGCCGCACTGCGGCCGCAGCCGGTCTGGAGCGCATGGCGGACGCTCACCCGTCCGGTCGTCGCGACGGCCGTGTTCAACGGGGTCCTGCTGTTCACCCACTGGCCGGCGGTGGTCAACACATCGGTGGGATCGGAACCGTTGCACTTCTCGCTGCATGCACTGTTGCTCGGCGCCGCGCTCGTCGTGTGGTGGCCGATCGTGTCGCCGTTGCCGGAGATGCCGCCCCTCACACCGCCGGTGCAGATGCTGTACCTGTTCGTGCAGTCGCTCGTGCCGATGGTGCCGGCGTCGTTCCTCACGTTCGGGCACCAACCGTTGTACGCGATCTACGAGACGTTCCCGCGCGTGTTCGGCATCTCGGCCCTCACCGATCAACTGATCGCGGGGCTGATCATGAAGATCATCGGGGGGCTGATCTACTGGGGCTTCATCGCGGTGATCTTCTTCCGGTGGGAGGCCCGCGAGCGCACGGAAGGCTGGGACGCGCTCGCGCTGCGTGACGTCGAGGCGGACCTGCGGACGGGCGTGCACCGATGACCGGCGAGGAGCGCAACACCCCGCGACCGCGGGAGAGCCTGCTGTGGCCCGTCGTGATCCCGCTCGGCGTGCTGGTCGTGATCGGGCTCGTGCTGTGGGGGTTCTCGCGGGTCCTGTTGCACGTGAAGCCGCACGTCGCGACGGCCACCGCGTTGGTGACGGCGATCGGGATCGTCGTGATCGTGTCGATCGCGGCGTCGCGCAAGCACGTCGGCAATGGATCGCTGCTCTCGGTCGGCGTCGGGGTGATCGGCGTGGCGATGCTCGCCTCCGGCGCGGCGCTGCTGCTCGGGAGCGAAGAAGAGGAGGCGGGCCCCGGGGTCACGATCGCGTTGGTCGCGCCCGCCGGGGCTGCGGCCGACGGGTTCCAGCAGAAGACGTTGAGCGTGCCGTCGGACGAGTCGTTCACGATCGAGTTCGACAACCAGGACACGAGCGTCCAGCACAACGTCGTGATCGCCGAGTCGAAGGATCCGACCGCGGCGACGTTCCTCACGGGGACGGCCGTGATCGGTCCGGCGCAGGTGGCCGACCCCGTGTCCCCACTGGCGGAGGGCGACTACTACTTCTATTGCCAGTTCCACCCGACCACGATGAACGGCACCTTGACGGCCGCGCCTGGCGTGGGCGGGGAGGGCGGGGGTCCGCCACAGCTGTCGACCTCGATCAGCGCCGCCGGGCTCGCCTTCGACACGACGACGCTCACCTTCGCGGCGAAGGAGAAGTCGCAGCTCGAGTTCCAGAACAACGACACCGCCCCGCACGACATCGCGATCTACACCGACAGCTCGGCGACCGATGAGCTGTTCGAGGGCGAGATCGTCGATCCGGGAACCTCGCAGACCTATGAGATCCCCGCGCTCGATCCCGGCTCGTACTTCTTCCATTGCACGATCCACACGCAGATGACGGGGACCGTCAACGTGGTGGAAGCGCCACCTGCGGAGGGTGGAGGCGGCGGTGGCGGGGGAGGCGGCGGACCGCCACCGAGCAGCGCGCCGCCGTCGGGATCGGTCTCGCCCTCCGGCTGAGCGCGCCCGTTCGGTACGGTGAGCGCATGTCCGTTCGACGGGCGTCTTCGGTCCTCTTGATCGCTCTGCTCGTCGCGTGCACCCGGACGGCGAACGACCCGACGGCGACGCCGATCCGAACCGTCTCTGAGCCGATGCCGTCGCTCTCGGGCGAGGACCTCGAGGGCTCGCCGGTCTCGACGGACGAGTTCCGCGGGAAGGTGCTCGTGGTCAACGCCTGGGCCACGTGGTGTACGCCGTGCGAACAGGAGCAGCCGGCGCTCGTCCAGGTCGCGCACCGCTACGCCGCCGACGGCGTCCGGTTCCTCGGGATCGATCACATGGATCAGGACGCGAAGGCGGCCGATTGGGTCAAGCGATACGACGTGCCCTACCCGAGCATCGCCGACCCCTCGGGTAAGTTCGCGGCCTCGCTCGACTACTTCGGCCTGCCGGACACCTACGTCGTGGACCCCGCCGGTGTGATCCGGTACGTGATCGGCCCGGGAGCGACGAGCGAGGCGCAGCTCTCGGGGCTGCTCGACCGGCTGCTGGCTCAGACGAGCGCGTCGAGCGCGACGGCGACGAACAGCCCCGCGAGATAGAGCATCGAGAACCTGAACACGCCCCAGGACCGATCCTGGGTCGGGGCGCGCCAGAGTTCCAAACACCGGAACACGAACGTGCCGCCGAGCACGACCGCGCTCGCCGTATAGAGGGGCCCCATCGATGCGATCGGCACGAGCACGAGCGTGCAGGCGAACAACACGAGTGAGTACAGGAAGATCTGGCGGCGGGTCTCGTCCTCGCCACGTACGACCGGCAGCATCGGCACGCCGGCGGCCGCGTAGTCGTCGCTGATTCGCAGCGACAGCGCCCAGAAGTGCGGCGGCGTCCACAGGAACACGACCGCGAAGAGCACGAGCGCCGGCCAGGCGAGGGTTCCCGTCACCGCGGCCCAGCCGACCAACACGGGCACGGCTCCCGCCGCGCCCCCGATCACGATGTTCTGGTCGGTCGAGCGCTTCAGCCACATCGTGTACACGAAGACGTAGAAGGCGATCGCCGACAGGGCGAGCACCGCGGCGAGCACGTTGACGCAGATCGCGAGGAAGGCGTACGAGCAGGCGGCGAGCACGAAGCCGAACCGAAGCGCCGCGTCGGGCTCGATCCGATGACCGGGCAGCGGCCGCTGGCGGGTGCGCCGCATCACCTCGTCGATGTCGCGGTCCAGGTACATGTTGATCGCGTTCGCCGCGCCGGCAGCGAGGGTCCCGCCGACGAGCGTCGCCGCGATGGCCGCGAGGGATGGGACGCCCCCTGCCGCCAGGACCATCGCCGGCACCGTGATGATGAGCAGGAGCACGATGATCCGCGGCTTGGTGAGCGCGACGTAGGCTCTCACGGTGTCGCCCATCGAGGACGGCTCGTCCGAGGCGGCGGGGACCGGTTCCTCGACCTCGATACCGTCCGTGTCGGCCGGCTCGGCGCGCGCGACCACCGCGATCGCCACGACCACCGACCAGATCAGCGCCGACAACGCCACGTGGGTCGCCCGCGCCCAGGTCGCGAGCTCGGTGAGGACGTTCGCGCCGCCGACCAGGACCTGGACCGCGATCAGGACGAGGGCGAGGGTCGATGCGCGGACGAGCCGCACCGACCGCGGGCGCATCGAGCGCGCGCGGACACACGACCACACGAACAAGGCGAACACGAAGATCGCGAGCAGCCGGTGCACGAACATCGCGACGGCGCCGGGGTGGTCCAGGGGCGGGACGATGCTTTGGCCCATCAGCGGCCATTCCCGGAACGCGAGCCCCGCGCCCTCCGCCCGGACGTACGTCCCGACCAGCAACAAGGCGTACGTCGCGGCGGCGGTGACCGCGGCCAGCCTCGCGTAGCCGCGATCGCCGCCGGTCGCTCCCACCCGGGTCCGGGCCGCGATCACGACCATGAGGCCGAGCACCAGGAACGCGACGGCGAAGTGCAGCGTCACGACGCCGGGATCCTCGTTCGTCGCGATGATCCAGCCACCGATCGCGGCCTGGACGACGAACAGCGGGAACAGGACCACCGACAGCACGGCCGCGACCCGATCTACCCCGGCCCGGCGGAGGAGCGACCAGGTGCCGACCGCGGCGAGCACGAGGGTCAGGGTGCCGGCGAGTAGCGCCAGCGCGCGGTGCGTGTACTCGATGAGGGTGTGGTACTCGGCGCGCGGGATCCACGAGCCGAAGCACCGGGGCCAGTCGGGGCAGCCGTCGCCGGATCCCGTCGCCCGCACGACGCCACCCCATGCGATCAGCAGCAACGTGGCGACGACGGTCGCGGTCGCGAGGGAGCGGAAGCGGCGTGCCATGGGCTGAAGCCCCATCATAGGCACGCGTCTGCGCGAGCTCCCGTGCGAGACTGGCTGCGTGCCGACCACGTCCGCCGAAGCGGCGCTCGCGAGCGTCGTCCCCAACGTCGACGCCGTGCTCGAGCGCTTCCTGCGGGACCGCCGCGTCGAGGCGATCGAGCTCGATCCCGCCGGGGCCGAGCCGATCGACGAGATCGTCCGGCTGATCCGCGCCGGTGGGAAACGCCTGCGCCCGGCGTTCTGCTACTGGGGGTACCGCGCGGCGGGCGGCGCAGACGCCGACGTGATCTGGTCGGTCGCGGCGGCGGTCGAGCTCGTGCACACGATGGCGCTGATCCACGACGACGTGATGGACGACGACGGCGAGCGCCGGGGTGAGGCGACCGCCCACGTCCGGCAGGTGCGACTCGCAGCGGAGCGCGGCCAGTCCGAGGTCGGGCGCATCGGCGGGGGCGTCGCGATCGTCGCCGGTGACCTGGCCGCTGCGTTCGCGGACAACCTGTTCGCGACCGCAGGGATCGCGCCGGAGCGATGGGCCGAGTCGTCGTCGCGTTTCCAGCGGATGCGCCTGCAGCTCGCCGTCGGGGCGTACCTCGACGTCTCGGGGCTCGGGCGAGATGCGCGAACGGTGGCCTACCTCAAGGGCGGCGCGTACACCGTCGAGGCGCCCGCCTCGATCGGCGCCGCCGTCGCGGCGCACGATCCCGAGGTCGACGCCGCGCTCGCGCGGTTCGCGCGACCGCTCGGCCGCGCCTTCCAGCTGCTCGACGACCTCGCCGACGGCGACGCGCCTGCCGGCGCCTCACGCGAGGACGCGATCGCCGACGTCGAGCGCGCGAAGGGGGCGCTCGATGACGCGCCCCTCGATCCCGAGGCGGCGGAGGCGCTGCGCTCGCTCGCCGACGTCGTGGGGACGCTGTGACCGAAGACGTCCACATGGTCCGCCGGATGTTCCGCGACGTCCCGACGTGCCGTGTCGCGACCGTCCGTCCCGACGGCGGTCCCCACGTCGCGCCACGATGGTTCGTCTGGACGGAGGATGCGATCTGGGTGGCGACCCGCGTCGGCGACACGACATGGGAGGACGCCCTGCGCGACGCGCGCGTCTGCGTGCTGATCGATCGCGGCCGCGACTGGATGGAGCTCAGCGGCGCTCGGATCGAAGGCGTCGCGGAGCTGCTCCCCGCCGAGCACCCGGACCTCCGCGCGCCGATGTCGGCGTGGCACGACAAGTACCGCTCCTTGCTGTCCGGGGAGGGGTTCGAACGCCTGGCGGTCGCCGTGCCGATCCTCGGGTTCCTCCGGGTCGTGCCGGCCGTCGTCGCGACGTGGGACCACCGGCCGCAGGGCTAGACTCCGCGGGTCGCTCGGCCTGGCTGCGGTAGGCTGGGCTTGTGAAAGTTTTCACAAGCCCCGATCCGAGGCGGTAGACGGGGCTCAGGGGGGGCGGAGATGCAGGGATCCCTCGAGACGGACGTGCTGGTGGTCGGGGCGGGGCCGGGCGGTTCCGCTGCCGCCTACTACCTCGCCCGGCACGGCGTCGACGTCATCGTGATCGACAAGGCCGAGTTCCCGCGCGAGAAGGTCTGCGGCGACGGTCTCACGCCCCGCTCGGTCAAGGCGATCCAGGACATGGGCGTCGACGTCGACGATCCGCGGTTCGAGAAGGTGATCGGCATGCGCGTGCACTCGCAGCGCACGACGATCCAGCTGCCGTGGCCTGATCTCACCTCCTTCCCGGCGTTCGGCCTCGTGATGCCTCGGGAGGGATTCGACCACCTACTGGTGCAGCGCGCCGTCAAGGCCGGCGCGAACCTGCTCGAGCACACCGAGGCCGTGGCGCCGATCGTCGAGGACGGCTACGTCCGCGGCGCGAGCGTGCGGGCGACGGGTGACCGCGACGCGGACCCTGGCACGATCCGCGCACGGTACGTGCTCTCCGCGGACGGCGCTGCGAGCCGGTTCGCGACGCCGGTCGGCGTCACGCGCGACGCGACGCGGCCGCTCGGGATCGCGGCGCGCCGATACTTCCGGGTCGACTACCACCCGGGCCCCTGGATCGAGTCGTGGCTCGACCTGTGGGACGGCGAGCTGCTGCTCCCCGGCTACGGGTGGCTCTTCCCCGTCGCGGGCGGAAGGATCAACCTCGGCGCGGGCCTGCTCAACACGTTCGAGAACTTCGAGGACATCTCGGCGCAACGGCTGTTCGACACCTTCGCGCGGATGCTGCCGTCCGAGTGGGGGATCGGCGAGGAGACCGCCGAGGGCCGCGTGCTGTCGGGGCCGCTGCCGATGGGCCTGAATCGGACGCCGCGCGCGGTGCCGGGGCTGCTACTCATCGGGGACGCCGTCGGAGCGGTGAACCCGTTCAACGGCGAGGGGATCGCGTACGCGATCGAGACCGCCAATATGGCCGCGGATCTCGTTCACGAGGCGCTCGTCCACGACCGGCCCGGGCTCACGATGCAGTACCCGCAGGTGCTGGAGGACGCGTACGGGGCCTACTACTCGGTGGGCAGCCAGTTCGCTCGGCTGATCGGCAAGCCCGCGATCATGGGCCGCGCGACGGCGCACCTCCTGCCGCGCCGCGGGATCATGGCGTTCTCGCTCCGGGCGATGGCGAACCTCAGCGACGGCCGCGACGGCGACCTGCAGGACCGCATGCTCGATCTTGCGCTGCGCGTCGCGAAGGCGGTGTGAACGGTGCCTCGTAGGATGGCGCGATGCTGACCGACTACCTGCCGATCGTCGTCATGGCGGGGCTCGCGGGCATCTTCGCGGTCGGCTCCTTGGTCGCCTCGTCGTTGCTCCGGCCGAACCGGCCGAACCCCGTGAAGCTGTCGGCCTACGAGTCGGGCAACGACCCGGTGCGGTTGCCGCGCGGCCAGCGGTTCTCGGTGAAGTTCTACGTCGTGGCGATGCTGTTCATCATCTTCGACATCGAGACGATCTTCCTGTTCCCGTGGGCGGTGTCGTTCCGACGCCTCGGGTTGTTCGGGCTCGGCGAGATGGTGGTCTTCGTCGCGCTCGTGTTCGTGGCCTACGTCTACATCTGGCGCAAGGGCGGGTTCGACTGGGCGCACCAAGACGTCTCGCCCGACGAGACCGACGAGGTGGCGCGGCGCGAAGCTGCGTTCGAGGAGGCCAGGCGTGCCGGTTGAGCGGTACGAAGGCGTGCACCTCGGCACGACCCCGGAGGAGATCGAGGAGGACGTCGAGCGCGGCGTCTTGCTGACGACGCTCGACCGCGCGATCGGGTGGGCGCGCAAGCAGTCGATGTGGCCGGCGACGTTCGGTCTCGCGTGCTGTGCGATCGAGATGATGGCGACCGGCGCCGGCCAGTACGACCTGTCGCGCTGGGGGATGGAGATCTTCCGCGCGTCGCCCCGCCAGGCCGACCTGCTGATCGTGTCGGGCCGGGTCTCACAGAAGATGGCGCCGGCGTTGCGCCGGATCTACGACCAGATGCCCGAGCCGAAATGGGTGATCGCGATGGGCGTGTGTGCCTCGGCCGGCGGCATGTTCACGAACTATGCGGTGGTCCAAGGCGTCGACACGATCGTGCCGGTCGACATCTACACCCCGGGTTGCCCCCCGCGTCCCGAGATGTTGATGCACGGGATCCTCGCTCTCCAGCAGAAGGTGCGCACGCAGGAGCGGTTCAAGTGAGCGTCGAGGACATCGCCGCAGCCGTCCAGCAGCGATACCCCGACGTCGCGATCGCGCGCGGCGAGGTGACCGTCGTCATCGAGCGGGACGACTTGGTCGAGGCGCTCACGTGGCTCCGCGACGAGCCGGCGCTGCGGCTGAACGCGCTGTCGTCGGTCACCGCCACGCACTGGCCCGACTATGACCCGGCGTTCTGGGTCGATTACGAGCTCCGCTCGATGCCGCTGCTGCAGCGGTTGCGCGTGAAGGTCGGGCTGACCGCCGACGATCCATCGGTGCCGTCGGTGACCGGGCTGTTCCCCACGGCGAACTGGCACGAGCGGGAGACCTTCGACTTCTACGGCATCACCTTCGCGGGGCACCCGGACCTCACCCGGATCGAGCTGCCGGCGGCGTGGGAGGGCCACCCCCTGCGCAAGGACGAGCCACTCGGCGGCGTCCCGACGTGGTACCGCGGCGCGACGATGCCGCCGATCGACCAGCGGGGTCAGGCATGACCACCGGCCACGACGTCTCCGCCGCGCCGTTCGACCCGGCCGGCGACGTCGCCGGCGCCTTCCGCGATCCGGCCACCGGCGACTACCGCCAGGAGACGATGATCATCAACATGGGGCCGCAGCACCCCTCCACCCACGGGGTGCTGCGCCTGGTGTTGGAGCTCGACGGCGAGACGGTGATCCGCTGCAAGCCGGTGATCGGCTACCTGCACACCGGGATCGAGAAGAACATCGAGTACCGCACGTGGGTGCAGGGCGTCACCTACGTGACGCGCGCCGACTACGTGGCGCCGTTCTTCAACGAGCTGGCGTATTGCATGGCGGTCGAGCGCCTGCTGGGCGTCCAGGTGCCAGAGCGGGCGCAGATCGTCCGCGTGTTGCTGTGCGAGTTGAACCGGATCACGTCGCACCTCGTCGCGCTCGCGACCGGCGGCCTCGAGCTCGGCGCGGTGTCGGTCATGTTGTACGGGCTCCGCGAGCGCGAGCTGATCATGGACATCTTCGAGTCGATCACGGGCTTGCGCATGAACCACGCGTACTTCCGGCCGGGCGGGGTGCTGATGGATCTGCCCGAGGGGGCGGGTCGCCAGATCCGTTCGGTGATCGACATGCTCCCCGGCCGGATCGACGAGTACGAGACGCTGCTGAACGACAACCCGATCTGGCGTGAGCGCAACGTCGGTGTTGCGGTGCTGCCCGCCGAGCGCTGCCTCGAGCTCGGCGTGACCGGTCCGGTGCTCCGCAGCGCCGGCGTCGCCGCCGATCTTCGCAAGGACACGCCCTACTCGGGCTACGAGACCTACGACTTCGATGTCGTCACGCGCACCGAAGCCGACGCCTACGCCCGCTACCGCGTGCGGATCGACGAGATGCGCCAGTCGCTGCGGATCGCGGAGCAGGCGCTCGAGCGCCTGCTCGAGGTGCGAGGACCCGTGATGATCGATGACCCGAAGGTCGGCTGGCCGCCGAAGCTGTCGGTCGGGCCGGACGGCATCGGGAACGACCCCGCCTACCTCGAGCACATCATGGAGGACTCGATGGAGGCCCTGATCCATCACTTCAAGATGGTCACGCAGGGCGTCGACGTGCCACCGGGCGAGGTGTACGCGACCGTCGAGGCACCCCGCGGTGAGCTCGGGCTGTTCGTCGTCTCCGACGGAGGGCACCGGCCGTACCGCGTGCACATGCGCGACCCCTCGTTCGTCAACCTGCAGGCGGTGCCCGACGTGACCGAGGGCTATCTGATCGCCGACATCATCCCGGCGATCGCCTCGATCGATCCGGTGATGGGCGGGGTCGACCGCTGATGACGGTCTTCGACGACGGCGTCCTCGACGACGCTCGCGCGATCTTGGGTCGGTACCCCGGCCACGAGCGGTCGGCGATCATGCCGCTGCTGTATCT
>JBKPRM010000150.1:0-26378 GCA_046734555.1 Actinomycetota bacterium
CTCCTGTTCCACGAGCGGGAAGGTCAGACGACGCGCTCGAGGCCGCCGCCGTTCGCGGAGGCCTCGAGCGCGTCTCGATCCGTTGAGGCACGACCGGGAGGGGTGGCCTTGCCGAATCGGATCGCTGCGACGACCGCATCGGTCTTCGAGTGGACGCCGAGCTTCGTGAGGATGTTCTGCGTGTGGGTGCGAAGCGTGTGCCGCGACATGCCGAGCTGCGTGGTGATCGTGTCGGGGGAGAGGCCATCGGCCATCGCCTGGAGGATCTCGAGCTCGCGCGGCGTCAGCCGCTCGACGCGTCGCTCGAGGTCGCGGTCGCGCTCAGAGCGGGTGCGCTCCGCGCGGAGGACCCGGTTCACCTCGGACGGCCGATGGAGGGGCTCGCCCCGGGAGGCGCGTCGGACCGCCGACGCGACATCCTGGATCGGGGAGGTCTTGGGGAGCAGCCCGCGAGCGCCGGCCTGGATCGCGCGCGCGAGGATCGCGTCGTCGTCCTCACCGGTGAGGATCACGATCGCGCTGCGACCGCCTTGGGTGCGGATCCGGCGTGTGGCCTCGATGCCGTCGGCGCCGGGCATCCGCAGGTCCATGAGGACGACGTCGGGCTCCGTCTCGAGCGTGGTGGTGACCGCGAGCTCGCCGTCCCCCACCACTTCGATCACGCTCAGGTCCTGTTCGCGATCCAAGGCGATCTGCATCGCCTCGCCGAACGAGCGATGGTCATCCGCGATCACGATCGTGATGGGGTCGGTCGGAGCCATGCGAGGGCGATGGTAGGCCCAGCAACCACTCGAACCGCGTAGGCACGCCGCCCCATTTTGTCCTGTCCCCTAAGGAGGGGACAGCAGATGACGCAACGGCCGTCGGAGAGATTGACAGCCGTTCCGGCGCACACCTAGCGTCCGCCACCGATGAACCCGGCGGCTGAGGGCACCGTGTATCCCGACGTCGCGTTCACGGTCGATCCTGCGCGCGTCGCGGCGTTCCGCCAGGTCTTCGGCCTGGAAACCGGCGTGCCGCCGACCTTCGTCACGGCGGCGGAGTTCTCGGTCCTGCCCGAGATCTTGGCCGATCCGAACCTCGGGGTCGACTTCACTCGGATCGTTCACGGCTCGCAGGAGTACCGCTTCGAACGTCCGCTCCTCGAGGGCGAGACGCTCACCGTTCGCGCGAAGGTCGCATCGATCAAGCAGAAGGGCGGCACCGGGTTCCTCACGATCGAGACCGAGCTGCGCGACGACGAGGGGCTCGTCTGCCTCGCCCGGTCCCAGATGATCGAGCGCGACGCATGATCGCGCTCGACGAGCTCGCCGAAGGACAGGAGCTCCCCGAGCTCGCGCGCGTCGTCACCGCCGAAGACGTGAAGGCCTATGCCGACGCGGGAGGTGACCAGAACCCGTTGCACCAAGACGACGCGTTCGCGCGGAGCGTCGGTTTCGACGGGATCATCGCGCACGGCATGTTCACGATGGGTCACATGGCCGCCGCGATCGCCGCGTGGACGGGAGGCGTAGGAGTCGTCGAGCGCCTGAGCGCCCAGTTCCGGGCCCCGGTACCGATGGGCGCGCGGATCGTCGCCGGCGGACGCGTGCGGACGATCGATCGAGCCGCCAGAGCCGTGACGTTGGAGACGTGGGTACGACTTGAACACGATGCCTCTCGCGAGTGGCCGATCCGCAAGGGCGAGGCCGTCGTGCGACTGACCTAGCGAGAGGGGCGGCCCTTCGGGCCGCCCCTCGACGCTGCGGGAACGCAGCTGTTACGCGATGTCGCGCCGTACGCCCGACATCGCCCGGATCGCATCCGACATCCGGTCGACCACGATCTGCAGGTCGTTGCCGACGCCCTCGTCGACGCGCACCGACAGGCGGTCGATCTTCGCGCCGAGCACCTCGGCGACCTTCAGCATCGCCTCGGCCTGCTCTTGGCCCTCGCGATGGAGCTGGTCGGCAACCTGCTGGAACCGCATGTCGATCGACCCGAGCATGTCGGTCGCCATGCCGGCCTGCAGCTCCTTCACCGAGCGAAGGACAGAGCGCAACAGCTCGGCGTCGAGCCGGTCGTCGGGCGCCTGCTCAACCACCTGGTCCATCTTGTTGGCCAGAACCTGGCTGTCGGAGCGCACGAGTCGGGCGACCTGCGCCATCCGCTCGTCGAGGTGCCCCATGATCCGCTCCTGAAAGGCCTGCTGGCTTTCGGCGATCAACTCGTCGAGCCCGTCGACCTGACCGGCCGCCGAGCTCACGCGCTCGAGGTTCCGCTCGACCGATGCGGAGGCCGCGGTCGACAACGCGAGCACCTGCTCGGTCATGGTCCGCTCGAGCGAGTCCATCCGCTCCTCGACGACCTGGGCCAGCGCGTTCATCCGTTGGTCGATCGCCTGGGTGATCGCCGCTTCGTCGAACGTGATCTGGCCGTCCTCGCCGACCGAGATCGCGGAGGCCTGCCGCTCCTCGATCAGCTTCTGGAGGGCGCGAGCGTCCGAGCGCATCAGTTCGGCGAGCCCGCGCATCCGCGCGTCGATCATGCGCTCGACCGCGGCCTGCAGCTGCTCCTGGTCGCGGCCGTGCAGCCCGACCTTCTCCTTGATCAGCTCCAGCTGCGCCATCACGTCGTCGCCCGTCGTCCCGACGGCGTCGATCACGTGCTGCGTGATGTTGTGGTCTTGGAGCACGAACAGCTTCGCGTGCTCTTCGATCCGCTGGGCGAGCCGGCCGATCGCTTCGGCGCCGCCCTGGACGTAGGCCTGCATCGACTCGACGATCCGCGCGGTCTCGCTCGCGATGAGCTCGCTGTGCTCCTTCACCTGCGTGCGGAGCTCCTCGGCGATCTCGTTGTCGCGCTCGTCGAAATGCGTGAACGTCTCCGCGATGTGTCGCTCGACCTGCTCGAGCTGGGTGCGCACCATCTCGACGCCGTGCAACGTCGGGGACTGCGCGATCTCGCGGATGGACTCCGCCGCGGCCTCCATCGCCTCGCGCGTCCGCCGCTCCGACTCGCTCAGGTCGCCGAGGTTGTCCTCGAGGCGCGCCGTCCGCATCGCGATCGCCTGGAAGCGCTCGTCGCTGGTCGCGAGGAGGGACCTGATCGTCTGATCCTTCGACAGGATCGTCAAGATCCGTTCCTGCTCGGGGCGCACGTCGCTCGCCGAGGTCCGCCAAACCTCGCCGGCCACCTCGCGCATCAGATGCGATGCGGACGTCTCCATGTCGGCGATGCCCTGCTGCAGGCGTTCGTCGATGGCACGACGGATGAGGTCGTCGAGCCCTGCTTCGGTGTCCGTCTTGGGCGGCTCGGCAGGGGCCTGCTCGCGACGGGGGAAGATGCCACGGCGGAGGGATCCGGACTCCTCCGGCGTGTGCGTCGTTTCGCTCGTGTCCATAGACGCCTCGCTTGTCCAGGGGGCCGCGCGTGGTCGTCCCGGGGAGCATATGGCCCGCTTCGCGCCGACTCACGTATCTGACGTGGGGAAATGACCTGGCATCCGGCCGACTTCTGAGCCCCCCACCGGGGCTATACTGGGTCGCCCGGGGGCCCGAACCCTCCGGGGACCGGCCGCGAAGGCGCGTAGCTCAATCTGGTAGAGCACCGGTCTCCAAAACCGGGGGTTGGGGGTTCAAGTCCCTCCGCGCCTGCAAAGGGAGCAGCATGAATCGAGAGATGAAGCGAGCCCAGGCGAAGGCCGAGCGGCAGCAGAAGGCGGCCGGCTTGGACCGGCGCTCGACCCCCCAGGCAGCCACACGCCGTGTCGCGGTGCAGGAGAAGCGCAAGCGCACGGGTCCGATGCAGTTCCTGCGCGAGGTTCGCCTCGAGCTGAAGAAGGTCGACTGGCCGACGCGGACCGAGCTCACCACCTACTCGACCGTCGTGCTCGTGACGATCACCGTGCTCACGGCGTTCGTGTTCGGTGTCGACTACCTGCTGACGAAGTTCCTGTTCCCGATCTTCAACTGAGACGGACGGAAGGAGCTTTGCCGGGCGTCCGGACCCGCTCCTATACTGGGCCAACGCTGGGCGCGAGCGTCCGACGGGGCGCTCCGAGGGTTCCTCTCGATGCCCCTCGGGCCGGTCCGGGCCCGCACCCCGAACCTCGACCGTAAGGATCCACCGTGAGCGACGAGCAGACGAACGACGAGATCGACGCCCGGCCGACGGCGCCGGTGATGACCGACGACGCGCAGCCGGAACCCGCTGGCGACGACGTCGCCGGCGTGGAGGCGGACGAGGGGACCGACGTCACCGGCGGCGCTGTGGAGCCGGCAACCACCGAAACCGACGCGGTCGAAACCGATGGTCCTGCGACCCCCGACGATGTCGCACCGTTGGAGGCCGAGGCTCCGGCGGAGACCGAGATCGTCGAGACGTTCATCGAACAGCCGGTCGAGGCCGGCGACGTGGCGACCGTCGACGTCGAGACCGTCCAGATCGAGGAGCCTGCCTCGCCGGCCGAGCCCACCGCTCCCATCGAGGAACCGGTCGAGGAACCGGTCGCAGCTGCGGAGCCCGCCGCCGAACCGACCGAGGAGGTCGTCGAGGCCGACTCCGGCGACGACCCCTTCCGCGGGCCAGGGGACTGGTACGTCGTCCACACCTACGCCGGCTACGAGAACAAGGTCAAGGCCAACCTCGAGTCGCGCATCCACACGATGCAGATGGAGGGCAAGATCTTCCGCGTCCACATCCCGATGGAAGACGTGATGGAGATCAAGGGCGGCAAGAAGCAGATCGTCCAGAAGAAGGTCTTCCCCGGCTACCTGCTGGTGAAGATGGACTACGACAACGACTCCTGGTACGTCGTTCGCAACACGCCTGGCGTCACGGGATTCGTCTCGGCCGGCACGGGACAGAAGCCGACGCCCCTGTCGCGCCGCGAGATCGAGAAGATCCTCGTCGTCAAGAAGGAGGAGCACAAGCCGGCGGTCCGCCTCGGGTTCGAAGAGGGCGACGTCGTGCGGATCACGTCGGGGCCCTTCGCCGATTTCAACGGCACGATCTCCGAGATCAACCCGGACCAGGCGAAGCTCAAGGTGCTCGTCAACATCTTCGACCGCGAGACGCCGGTCGAACTGTCCTTCGACCAGGTGGCGAAGGTCTAGCGCTCGCGGGTGCGCCAGCGCTCGCGCGTCGTTGCGTAGATCACGGCATCGAACACCTCGTCGCCGTCGCGCACCTGCGCCGCGTGGTCGAAGGTCATCCCGAGCCGCCTCATCACCGCGAGGCTCCTCGCGTTCTCCGGTTCGGTGATCGAGATGACGCGGTCCAGTCCCAGCGGCCCGAACCCATGGTCGAGCCACGCGGTCGCGGCCTCGGTCGCGTATCCGGAGCCCCAGTGGGCGCGAGCCAGCCGCCAGCCGGCTTCGACGTCGTCCGGATACGACTGCTGATGATGCAGGCCACACATCCCGAGGAAGACGCCGTCCTCCTTGCGTTCCACGGCGAGGAGTCCGAACCCGTCACGCTCGAAGCATCCTTGCGCCCACGCGGCGATGTCGTCTGAGTCCTCCCGCGAGATCGGTCCGCCGAGCCAGCGAGCGACCTCCGGATCCGCGTTGAGCGCCGCGTACGCGGGGAGGTCTGTCTCGCGGAAGGTTCGAAGCACCAGCCGAGGCGTCGTGAGGATGACCGTACCGTCCCAGGTGACCATCGCGCTCGCGAGGCTAGCCGCTCCGCTACCATGAGTGGGTTCCCGACCGGGAACGAGAGACCCTACGGCGGGAGGTCGCCTCGGCGCGACCGTTGGAACCGCAGGAGGAGCAGCACATGGCACCGAAGAAGAAGGTCCTCGCCGTCGTCACGCTGCAGATCAGGGCGGGCGCGGCGACCCCCGCGCCGCCGGTCGGTACCGCGCTCGGCCAGCACGGCGTGAACATCATGGACTTCGTCAACCAGTACAACGCCGCGACGCAGCAGTACGCCGGCCAGGTCATCCCTGCGGTCCTCACGATCTTCGAGGACCGCTCGTTCTCGTTCATCTTGAAGCAGCCGCCGATGGCCGAGCTGATCAAGCAGGAGGCCCGCATCGAGAAGGGGTCGGGGGTGCCGAACCGCGACAAGGTCGCGACGCTGTCCAGCGATCAGGTGCGTCGGATCGCCGAGCGCAAGATGCCCGACCTGAACGCGAACGACGTCGACATGGCGATGCGGATCGTGGCGGGCACCGCCCGCAGCATGGGTGTGGAGGTGCAGGTGTGAGCGGCCACGGCAAGCGCTACGAGCAGGCGGCGGCCACCTTCGACCGCGAGGCCGAACACACACCGTCACAGGCGATCAAGCTCATCAAGGGGTTCCCCGGAGCCAAGTTCGACGAGACCGTCGAGGTCTCGTTCCGGCTGGGGATCGACACCCGCAAGCAGGATCAGGCGCTTCGAGGAACGGTGTCGCTGCCACACGGCACCGGCAAGAGTGTCCGGGTCGCCGTGTTCGCGCAAGGAGAGAAGGCGCGCGAAGCCCGCGACGCGGGAGCCGACGTCGTCGGCGCCGGCGAGCTCGTCGAGCAGGTGATGAAAGGCGAGATCGACTTCGATGCGGCGATCGCGGCGCCCGACATGATGTCTGAGGTCGGGAAGGCGGGCCGGGTGCTCGGTCCGCGAGGCCTGATGCCCAACCCGAAGACGGGCACCGTCACGAACGACATCGCGAAAGCTGTCGCTGACATCAAGGGCGGCCGCATCGAGTACCGGGCCGATCGCACAGGCATCTTGCACATGATCATCGGGAAGAAGTCGTTCGAGGAGCGAGCGCTGCTCGAGAACTACCTCGCCGCGGTCGACGAGGTGCTCAAGGCCAAGCCCTCGAGCGCGAAAGGCCGCTACATCGAGTCGCTCGTCGTCTCATCGACGATGGGTCCCGGCGTGCGGATCGACCCGACGAAGCCGAGGGAGCTCGAAGGCGTCTCCTGATCCCAAGGCCCTCCGTGGGCGGGTCTGGTCGTGACGAAGGGCGGGGGCCGTCGGCCCCCGCCCTTCGCGATGCTCGGCGAGAACAGGCAGATCTCGAGGAGATGGTCAGGCCTTCTCGAACACCTCCACGGACAACGGGTCGTCACCGCAGTCGAACGTCGCCTGCGCCACCACCTTGCTGCCCGGGATGCTGATCGCGAGCTCCTTGCCCTCCGCCACCATCGGCAGCGAGAGTCGGCAGTAGCTCTCGACCAGGGCCTTCACGTTTCCCGCCGTCATGTTGGCAACCTCGCCGAGCGCGTCGCGGATCTCGTCGTCCGAGGCAGACTCGGTATCGAACATCACGCCCGCGACGCGCTGCGCGAGGGCCTCGGGGCAGCTGACCAACACCGTCCCCTCCCACCCGCCCGAGATCTGGACGGATGCGGAGAGATGTCGCGTGCCGTTCACGTCGAGCGGTTCCCCGCGTGCCTCCACGGGGAAGCCGAGCATCGAGGTCCAGATGTCGGTCACGATCTGACCGAGCGCCTCCGTGCTGAAATCCATGGCCTTCTCCTATCTGCCTGCCCCGCCGACGGGGTCGTTGCGCTTCGGCCGGTACCAGGCGGTCCGGCCGTCCAGCTCACGCTCGAAGGCGTCGCTGAGGTTGTAGGTGGTCTCCGACGCGCCGAGCAGCAGGTAGCCGTGCGGCGCGAGCTGCCGGTGCAGCCGGGCGAGCACGTCTCGTTTCGCGTCTGGGTCGAGATAGATCATCACGTTGCGCATCAACACGAGATCGAACGGCGGGAACGCCGCTGGCCACGGGCGCACGAGGTTGTGCTGCTCGAACCGGACCATGCGACGGATCGGCTCCTCGATCTCCCACTCCATGCCCACGCGCGTGAAGTGCCGTACGAGGAGGTGCGCGGGCAGCCCCCGGTTGACCTCGAGCTGACCGTAGCGGCCGCGTCGCGCACGGTCGAGCACCGACGCCGAGATGTCGGTCCCGAGGATCGTCAGCCGCCACGTGAGCAGCTCGGGGAAGTCCTCGCGGATCGCCATCGCGATGCTGTACGGCTCTTGCCCCGAGGAACATCCCGCCGACCAGACAGCGAGGGAGCGCGTTCCGCGGCGATGCTCGATGAGCGCTGGGAGCACGTGCGCGCGCAGAGACTCGAACGGGTTGTGGTCGCGGAAGAAGGTCGTTTCGTTGGTCGTGAGCGCATCGACGACCCGGTCGTGCAGCGGGGACGCGGCGTCCTCGGAGCGCAGGACGTCGACGAGCGCGGCTACCGAAGACACGCCTTCGTCGCGTGCGACGGGATCGAGCCGCGACAGCGCAAGGTATTCCTTGCCCGGCTCGAGGACGATCGCGGCCCGCTCGTGCATCAGCCGGCAGAGGTACGCGAAGTCCTCCGCCGGCAGCGTTCGCGCCGCGTCGACGATCACGAGGCGGCTCCCGATCCCGCATAGGCAGGGTCACGGCCGATGGCGACGCGGCGGATGATCTCGCCGCGGAGCCCGGACAGCGGCACGATCGCTTCAGCGAGTCCCGCTCGCGCGACGAAACCGGGCATACCCCACACGACGCTCGTCGGCTCGTCCTGGACGAGGACCCGCGCACCGGCCGCCGCGAGGTGCTCGGCGCCACGCAGGCCGTCGCTGCCCATCCCCGTCATCACGACGCCGAGCGCATGCGATCCGAACCGCGCCGCGACGGACCGGAACAAGACGTCGACCGACGGCCTGCACGAATTCTCGTGCGGACCGTCGAACACGTGCAGGAGCTCGCGATCGCGTTCCGCGAGCGCGAGATGCAGATCACCCGGGGCGATGTACACGGTGCCGGGACGCATCCGTTCGCCCTCCCCAGCCTCGACCACGTCCATGGCGCTCCTGTGCCCGAGGCGTTCCGCGAGGATCTTGGTGAACATCGGGGGCATGTGTTGCACGATGGCCACCGGTACGGGGAGATCGGCCGGCAGCGAGGGGATCAGCTCGGCGAGCGCGGTCGGGCCGCCCGTCGAGATGCCGATCGCGATCACATCGATCCGCTCGGGCGGCCCCGTGGCCCTCGTGACGTCGCCGGACGCCCTCGCGGGGCGAGCCGGCAGCCGCTGGACGGTTCGTTCGCGTGATTCCTTCGCCTGCGGCAACAGCGCGGCGATCCGCGGCAGCAGGTCGGCTCGGATCTGCTCCATCGAGGCCGCCGCGTCCGCGCCGGATGGCTTGAGCACGTAGTCCGACGCGCCGAGCGCCAGGGCGTCCAGCGTCACCTCGGCGCCTCGGCTCGTGAGCGTGGAGAACATGATCACCGGTAGGACCGGCCACCGCTCGCGGATCTCCGCGAGGGCGGTCAGGCCGTCCATCACCGGCATCGCGACGTCGAGGATGACGATGTCGGGAGAGAGGCGCTCGATGTTGGCCAACGCGATCTTGCCGTCGGCGGCGACCCCGACGACCTCGACCTCGTCCTCAGCCTCGAGCGCCTTGGAGACGAGTCTGCGCACGACGACGGAGTCGTCGACGATCAGGACGCGCGGCCGGCGCATCAGTCCTGCTCGGTGAGACCCACGAGACCGAGCTTCTCGGCCAGCGCTTCTTTCGTGATCGGCTTCGTCGCGTATTCGTCGACGCCGGCCATCAGCGCGTGGAAGATCTGCGCCGGATCGCCTTCGGACGTCACCATCACGACGCGCATCTCCTCGTACGCGGGGTCCGCTCGGACCGCGTGCACGAACGACATGCCGTCCATGCCGGGCATCGTCCAGTCGACCAGCACGACGTCGACCGCACCGTCGCGCTGGAGCCGCTCGAGCGCTTCGTTGCCGTCGCCGGCCTCGTCAACGTCGAAACCGAGCGAAACCAGCTCACGCTTCAGCAGCATCCGCATCGCGCGAGAGTCGTCCACCACCAGTGCTCGCATCCTTCATCACCTCCGTTGCATCAGTTCGTGGCCGCGTCGGCCAGCTCGGGCTCGTAGCTCGGGGTCGGGCGCGGCGCGGCGACTGCCGCGTGCCCGTTCGTCTTGACGACGAACCGCATGACGCTTCGGTTGAGCTCGTCCGCCAGCTCCGCGAGGTCGCGGGCTGAGACCTGCGTCGAGGCGGCGCCCGACGACGTGTCGTGGGCGGCCTGCGCGACGCCCGTGATGCTCGCGGCGATCTCATTCGCTCCGGTCGCCGCCTCGGTCACGTGCCGGGTGATCTCGTTCGTCGTCGCCGTCTGCTCTTCGACCGCGGACGCGATCGTGTTCTGGATGTCGGAGATGCGTGCGATCACGTCGCTGATCTCATCGATCGCGGCGACGGCCGCGCGGGCATCGCCTTGGATCGCGACGATCCGCAGCCCGATGTCATCCGTCGCGGCGGCCGTCGCCTTCGCGAGCTCCTTCACCTCGTTCGCGACGACGGCGAATCCCTTCCCGGCTTCGCCGGCTCGAGCCGCCTCGATCGTCGCGTTGAGCGCCAGCAGGTTCGTCTGCTCCGCGATCTCGGTGATGACCTTGATGACCTCGCCGATCTCGGCGGAGGACGTGCCGAGCTTGGCGACGGTCTCTGTCGCTTCGTGTGCGGTTCCGACCGCCCGGCTCGCAACCCCGGCGGCATCGGTCGCGTTCGCGGCGATCTCGCGGATCGACGCGGACATCTCCTCCGTGCTCGCCGCCACGGTGTTCACGTTGGCGCTCACCTGCTCGGCAGCTGCCGACACCGCGTTGGCTTGCACGGCGGTCTCCTCGGCCGACGCACCCATCTGCGTGCTCGTGGCCGAGAGCTCCTCGGAGCTCGATGCGAGCGTCGTCGCCGACGCCCGCAGCGAACGCACGAGTCCCGACATGTCGTCGACGGCAGTGTTGAACGAGCTCGCGAGCCGTCCCACCTCGTCACCGCTCCGAACCTCGACGTGACCGGTGAGGTCCGCCGCGGCGAGCCTGCGGAGGCCGGCGACCGCCTGTTCGAGGGGGCTCACGATGCCGTCGACCACGAGGCGCGTGGCGAGGAACACACCGGCGATCGCGAGTACCGACAGGAGGATCAAGATCGCCCGCGTGCGTGTGGCGCTCGAGCGTGCGGCCTCCAGCGAGTCGTTCGCGTCGGCGAGGATCTGCCCGTTGACCGTGTCGAGGCTGGCCGTGAAGTCCTGGAACGTCGCGTCGTAGCTCGCGAGCTGCTCGGTCGCGCTCACGGGATCGGTCGCGGCCAGGGCGATCATGCGGTTCGACGTGGACAAGAAGGTGTCGCCGTTGGTCATCGTCTCTTGGAGCGCCGGCAGGCCGCCGGTGGCGGCGAGCTGCCGAAGACCCTCGAGGGAGTTACGCAAGACCGCCGCCTGGTCCTTGGCGCGGGCCTCGGCGGCGCGCCGGCCGTCAGGATCGTTCGAGACCAGGGACGCGAGGACGGCGCCATGGATCGCCTCGCCCGAGGTGTCCGCCTGCAGCCCTTTGGCGACCGCGTTCGCCGTGAGCGCCTGATACTCGCTCGCGCTCTTGAGGGTGCGGATCGCGTACTGACCCGTCGCCATCACCAGCAGCGTCGCGAGTAGTCCCGCGATGCCGAGGGCAGCGACCTTCCGACCGACCGTCCAATGGACGGTGCCGCCGGAGGGGCCGGCCTCGAGCGGTTCGGTATCCGTCATACGAGCTCCAGGTCGTTCGTCAGGTTCACGGTTTCGTCGAGATCCAGCTCCAGCAGCAAGGCATCGTCGAGCTTGTAGGTGCCCTTGATCAGGCGCCGAGAAGTGGGCTCGACCGTCTCGGGCAGCGTCTCGAACGCGCCCGGGTCGACTGACAGCACGTCTCCGAGCCGGTCCACCACGAGCGCGAGCGGTCCGAGGTCGGTCGTGACGACGACGAGCGCGTTCGGAGTATGGGCCTCGCGCCCGGGCAGGCCGAGCCGCGCCCGCAGCTCGAGAGCGGTCACGATCGACCCGCGGAGGTTCAGCAGACCCGCGACATGTGGGTGCGCGAGCGGCACGGGAGTCAGCGGTTGGGCGCGGAGTACCTCCTGCACGCGGTCGACCGTGACCCCGAGGAACCGGTCCTGGGCGAAGAAGGTCGCGTACATCGTCGTCATGCCGACAGCTCCATCGTGAGGGCCGCGAGCGTGTCCTCGTCCCAATCGGACAGGATCTGCGGCAGATCGAGGACCTCGGTGACACGGCCCTCGAGCACCATCGTGCCCGCGACGCCGGGTCGCGAGCCCGCCTGCAGGTCCACGAGGCGGTGGTGGACCACGTCGACGATCTGTCCGACGACGACGCCCACGCGCCGCCCGTCGTGCTCATAGACCAAGACCGGCAAGGCCTCCCCGGAAGATCCGAGCCCATCGACGCGCGAGGCGTGGCGACGTTCGAGCATGAGGCGCGAGATGTCGACGAGATGCAAGATCTCCTCGCCGTACTGCACGACAGGCAGCGGCCCGGAGGTCTCGAGCTCAGGTCGCGGGAACTCCTCGAGGCGGGTCACGAGCTCGAGCGGGATCGCCATCCGCCCCCCTTCGTGATCCGCGAACACGAGCATCGCGACGCGGTCGTCGTCGCCGCCCTCATCCGCCGTGAGCTCCGGATCGAGCGCCCCGGAGGCGTCGTCCGGCAGGACGTGCGCCCGGTGCGCCAGCCCGACGACGTCCAGGATGAGCGCGACACGGCCGTCGCCGAGGACGGTGGCTCCGGCGAAGGTATCCACGCCCTTCAGGTGCGCATCGAGCGGCTTGACCACGATCTCGGCGGCATCACCCACCTCGTCCACGACGAGACCGAACCGACGGCCGTCCGCTTGCAGCACGACGACGTGTACCTTCGGAAGATCCGGGGGCGTGCCGCCGAGCTCGTCCGCGAGGGATACGAGCGGCAGCAGCTCGCCACGCAGGCGATGGACGGGGGCACCGTGCACCGACTCGAAGCGGTCCGGCGCGCTGCGGACGAGTTCCAGCACGTTCACCTGCGGGATCGCGTAGCGCGCGCCGCCCGACATGACGAGCAACGCGGGCACGATGGCGAGGGTGAGCGGGATCTTCAGCGTGTACGTCGTCCCGAAGCCCATCTGGGTGACGACGTCGACGGTTCCTCCGATCCGTTCGATGTTCGTGCGAACGACGTCCATCCCGACACCGCGGCCGGACAGGTTCGTCACCTGGTCGGCGGTCGAGAACCCGGGCTGGAAGATCAGCTCGATCGTGTCCCGCGGCGACAGTCGTTCAGCCTGGGCGGAGGTGACCAGACCGCGCTCGACGCCTTTCGCGCGGACCTTCTCGAGGTCGATGCCGCGGCCGTCGTCGCGCATCTCGATCGTCACCTGCCCGCCGTCCTGTGAAGCGCGGATCGTGATCAGCCCTTCGGCGGGCTTGCCCGCGGCCACGCGTTCGGCCGGCGTCTCGACCCCGTGGTCCACCGCATTGCGGATCAGATGCGTGAGCGGGTCTCTGATGGCCTCGATGATCGACCGATCGAGCTCGGTCTCGTCGCCTTCGGTCACGACCCGCACCTGCTTGCCCAACGCGACCGCAAGATCGCGGACGACGCGCGGGAAGCGCGACCATGCGTTGTCGATCGGCTGGAGCCGTGTGCGCATGACACCGTCCTGCAGCTCGGAGGTGATGCCGCTGACCTGTTGGGCTGCCGTCGCGACCGCCGGGTCGCCCTCGAGGGAGCCGGTCAGCGACGTCAGGTGATTGCGAGCCAAGACGAGTTCGCCCACGAGGGTCATGAGGTCGTCCAGGACGTGCACGTCGACGCGGATGTTCGTCTCGGTGACCGACAGCTTCCCCTCGTCGATCCGTTCGGCGCCGCGAGCGGGAGCCGCGGGCGGGTTGGAGGTCGGCGAGCCCGGAACGGGTCCGGCCCCCGGGTCGGCAGCGGCGTCGTGGCGGGGCTTCGCATCCCCGCCGCTTCGTGGCGCGGCGGGGGTGGCGGGAACCCGCGACGGCGCGTCGGTCCCACCCGACGCACGGAGTCGTTCGAGCGTCGCTACCAGATGGAGGAAGTCCTCCTCCCCGTCGTTCCCGTCCCGCTCGATGTGGCCCAGCAGCTGGCGCAGGGCGTCGCCGGTCGCGAGCAGTGCGCTGGCGATGGCCGGCGTAGCCTCGAGCGATCCATCGCGGAGCGCCCCGAGCAACGATTCGGCCGCATGGGCGACACGCTCCACCTTGTGGAACCCGAGGAAGCCGCACGTGCCCTTGATCGTGTGCATCACCCGGAAGATGCTCGCGAGCACCTCTTTCGAGCCGGGGTCACGTTCCAGCGCCAACAGATCGCCGTCGAGCCGGTCGAGAGCCTCGTAGCTCTCCACCAGGAACTCTTGGACGATCTCGTCCATGTCGCCGCTCATGCGTGGCTCTCCCCGTGCGTCGCGAACGCCCCGTTCACGTAAGGCTTTCGACCGAGTGCCGGGGGGTCTTTAGGCGAGGGGTCGGCGCCGCTTCGGCCGATGCCGCGACCGGCGCGTCTGGGTGAGCCACGGGTCCGGACGACCTGGCTGCTATCCTCGCTCGGTCGCCGAAGACAGCAGGGGCGCTGTACGCGCGTAATCCCCAACGGGGCACCTGCCGAGGCAGCTCGGTCGCGTCTGTGCGCGTCTCCGCTGTCTGCGGGGGCGCGCTTGTTCCATCTCAGGGGGCGTGATGCCGAACGACACGAAGATCGAACGGGTTTCCGAGCTCAAGGAGCGGATCGAGGGCGCGACCGCCCTGCTGCTCACCGAGTACCGGGGTCTCACGGTGAGCGAGATCACCGAGCTGCGGCGCAGCCTGCGCGACGTCGACGCGAGCCTCGCCGTGATCAAGAACACCTTGATGCAACGAGCGGCGAACGATGCGGGGATCCCCGAGCTCGACGAGCTGCTCGCCGGCCCGAGTGCGGTCGCATTCGTGAGCGGGGACGTGGTCGCGGTCGCGAAGCGGCTGAAGGACGCGTCGAAGCGATTCCCCGCTCTGGTGATCAAGGGCGGCTACCTGGACGGCGAGGCGCTCGACGCCGCTGGCGCGCAGGCGCTGGCCGACCTCGAGAGCCGCGACGTGATGCTCTCGAAGATCGCCGGCCTCTTGCAGGCGGAGATCTCACGCGCGGCCGCCGCGTTCGTAGCGGCCCAGTCAAAGTTCCTCTCGCTGCTCGAGGCGTACAAGGCGAAGCTCCCGGCCGAGGAAGCAGCCGGCGAGGCGCCGACACCGGAGGAACAGGCCACCGCGTCGTCAGCCGACGCTGCGGCGCCGTCCGACGCCGAGCCCCCCGTGACGCCGGACGAGGTTGCTGCGGAGGCGACCGCAGAGGAAGCAGCGAGTGCAACCGCGCAAGACGCAGCTGCAGATGCCCAACAGTCCCAGACCGAGGAGGCGTGAGCGATGGCGAAGATCAGCACCGATGACTTGTTGGAGCGCTTCAAGGAGATGACGCTCCTGGAGTTGTCCGACTTCATCAAGCAGTTCGAGGAGACGTTCGACGTGAAGGCCGCTGCAGGCGCGCCGATGATGGTCGCCGCAGGGCCCGCCGGTGGTGACGGCGGCGGAGCCGCCGTCGAGGAGCAGTCCGAGTTCGATGTGATCCTCACGGCCGCGGGTGGCCAGAAGATCCAGGTCATCAAGGAGGTCCGGGCGCTCACGAGCCTCGGGCTGAAGGAGGCCAAGGACCTCGTGGACGGTGCGCCGAAGCCGGTGCTCGAGAAGGTCGCGAAGGATGTCGCGGACAAGGCGAAGGAGCAGTTGGAGGGCGCGGGCGCGTCGGTCGAGGTCAAATAGCGACCGTAGGTTCTCTGGGCTACACGGCCGGCCCTCTGGGAACCTTGTTGTGCTACGGTGCGTCCGCGGGTCCGGGGGACGATCAGGAAGGGGATGTGAGTGAGCGACGAACGCCACTTCGGGAAGCGGTTGCGCGAGGCACGGCTCAGCGCGGGGCTTTCCCAGTCCGATCTCGAGGACATCTCGGGCATCCCCAAGGCGCGGCTGTCGCGGTACGAGAACGGCCACGTCGAGCCCTCGATCCAAACGTTGAACCGCTTGGCGCGAGCCCTGAACGTGTCCGAGGCGTCGCTGCTCGGCGATGAGCGGGCGGCGCTGGAGGAGTTCGAGGCGGTCCTGCGTGAGCGGGGGATCACCTTCCGTTCGAAGGAGCAAGCGCGCGAGCTCGCCGAGTCCTTCGCGAGCTCGATCCGCGGCGGCTCCCTCGCGAGCGTTTAGCAGCAACGCTTCCGCCCCAGTCCATCCGGGGCCGACCGAGTCCTCATCGGCCGTTCAGGCGGCTTGACGAGCCCGGTCCGGCGGCGTACGGTCCGCGGCAGCCCTGCCGGGGCCTGGTTGCGCACGCTTGACGCTTGGTCGCGCCGTGCGTAGACTGCTCGTTTGCCGTGCCGTCCGCTGCGCTCTTCGTCGTGCGCCCAACGACTTCCCGGGAGGGATCTAGGCCTTGCCTGACCAGCTCGTTCCTGCGCGCAATCGCGTCAGTTTCGCCAAGCTTGAAGAGGTCCTCGCACTTCCAGACCTCGTCGCTATACAGAAGGAGTCCTTCGATCAGCTCCTGAACGAAGGCATCAAGGAGGTCCTCGACGAGGTCAGTCCGATCGAGGACTTCACCGAGCAGTTCCAGTTGTACTTCGGGCGGCACGAGTTCCGCGAGCAGAAGTTCTCGGAAGAGGAGTGTCGCGACAAGGACATCACGTTCTCGCGGCCATTGTTCGTCGAGGCAACGTTCGTCAACAAGGTCACCGGCGAGATCAAGGAGCAAGAGGTCTTCATGGGCGACTTCCCCATGATGACCAGCCGCGGCACGTTCATCATCAACGGCACCGAGCGCGTGGTGGTCTCGCAGCTCGTCCGGTCCCCGGGCGTGTACTTCTCCCAGGAGCCCGACAAGACCTCCGACAAGGACATCTTCATCGCCAAGATCATCCCGGGCCGCGGCGCGTGGCTCGAGTTCGACGTCGACAAGAAGGACACCGTCGGGGTTCGGATCGATCGCAAGCGCCGGCAGTTCGTCACGACGTTCCTGAAGGCCCTGGGGTGGGACACCGACGAGATCCTCAAGCTGTTCAACAACGCGGAGTCGATCCAGGCGACCCTCGAGAAGGATCACGTCGAGACGCAGCAGGAGGCCCTCGAGGACATCTATCGCAAGCTCCGTCCGGGGGAGCCGCCGACCGCGGAGTCTGCCAAGACGTTGCTGGAGAACCTATTCTTCAATCCCAAGCGCTACGACCTGGCCAAGGTCGGGCGACACAAGCTCGACAAGAAGCTCGGCGCGGCCGAGGGCGAGCTCGCCAAGCAGCTCAAGGCGCACTACAAGCGGGCCGGCGAGCTGGACAACCCCGACAAGAAGGCCTGGGAGCAGTTCAAGGTCCGGGTGATGTCGGCGCCGACGAAGGACGAGCAGGCGGGGCCGCACAAGTACAAGGGCACGCTCACCTACGAGGACCTGCTCAAGACCGTGCTGTACGTGGTCAACCTGCACGCGGGGGTCGACGGCTTCGACGCCGACGACATCGACCACTTCGGCAACCGTCGCCTGCGAAGCGTCGGCGAGCTGATCCAGAACCAGATCAGGATCGGCCTGTCCCGCATGGAGCGCGTCGTGCGCGAGCGCATGACGACCCAAGACGTCGAGGCGATCACACCGCAGACCCTGATCAACATCCGCCCGGTCGTGGCCTCGATCAAGGAGTTCTTCGGCACGTCGCAGCTGTCGCAGTTCATGGACCAGACCAACACCTTGTCGGGTCTGACCCACAAGCGCCGTCTGTCGGCGCTCGGGCCCGGCGGTCTGTCGCGCGAGCGTGCGGGCCTCGAGGTCCGCGACGTCCACGCGTCCCACTACGGCCGTATGTGCCCGATCGAGACCCCCGAGGGCCCGAACATCGGCCTGATCGGGGCGCTGTCGAGCTATGCCCGCATCAACGAGTTCGGGTTCATCGAGAGCCCGTACCGGCGGGTCGAGAACGGCAAGGTCACGGGCAAGATCGATTACCTGTCGGCCGACGAGGAGGATCGCCACATCATCGCGCAGGCCAATACGCCCTACGACGCGACGACCGGCGCGCTGGCCGACAGCGTCCTCGTGCGGCGCAAGGGCGGCGAGGTCGACTCGGTCCCGCCCGAGGAAGTCGACTACATGGACGTCTCGCCCAAGCAGATGGTTTCGATCGCGGCGGCGCTGATCCCGTTCCTCGAGCACGACGACGCCAACCGCGCCTTGATGGGCGCGAACATGCAGAAGCAGGCCGTCCCGCTGCTGCGCGCCGAGGCGCCCCTCGTCGGTACCGGCGTCGAGTTCCGCGCCGCGGTCGATGCGGGCGACGTGGTGATCGCCGAGGAGAACGGCATCGTCGACGATGTCTCGGCCGACCAGATCTTGATCAAGGACGCTCGTGGGCAGCTCCATACCTACGACCTGATCAAGTTCCGCCGGTCCAACCAGGGGACGAACGTCCATCAGAAGCCGATCGTCGTGGCCGGCGACAAGGTCCAGAAGGGCCAGGTCATCGCCGACGGCCCCTCGACCGAGGCCGGCGAGATCGCCCTCGGCAAGAACCTGGTGGTCGCCTACATGCCGTGGGAGGGCCACAACTACGAGGACGCGATCATCCTGTCCGAGCGTCTCGTGAAGGACGACGTCCTCACGTCGATCCACATCGAGGAGCACGAGGTCGACGCACGCGACACCAAGCTCGGGGCCGAGGAGATCACCCGCGACATCCCGAACGTCTCCGAGGAGATCTTGAAGGACCTTGACGAGCGCGGGATCGTCCGCATCGGCGCCGAGGTGAACCCCGGCGACTACCTCGTCGGCAAGGTCACCCCGAAGGGCGAGACCGAGCTCACGCCCGAGGAGCGCCTGCTCCGCGCGATCTTCGGTGAGAAGGCGCGCGAGGTGCGCGACACCTCGCTCAAGGTGCCGCACGGCGAGCAGGGCAAGGTGATCGGTGTGCGCGTGTTCAACCGCGACGACGGCGATGAGCTGCCGCCCGGCGTGAACCAGCTGGTCCGCGTCTACGTGGCCCAGAAGCGCAAGATCTCCGACGGCGACAAGCTCGCCGGCCGACACGGCAACAAGGGCGTCATCTCGACGATCCTGTCCGAGGAGGACATGCCGTTCCTGGCGGACGGCACGCCGGTCGACATCATCCTGAACCCGATGGGTGTGCCGAGCCGCATGAACCTCGGCCAGGTCCTCGAGGCGCACCTCGGCCTCGCCGCGATGTGGGGCTTCTCGAAGGACGGCGAGGACCATCAAGGTCCGGCCCACGTCGCGACCCCGGTGTTCGACGGGGCGCGCGAGTACGAGATCTTGAACGCGATCCGGTCGGTGCACACGAACCGCGACGGGGTCCGCTTGGTCGACGAGGTCGGCAAGGCGACGCTGTTCGACGGGCGCAGCGGCGAGCCGTACGAGGAGCCCGTCACGGTCGGCGTCTCCTACATCCTGAAGCTGCTGCACCTAGTCGACGACAAGATCCACGCGCGCTCGACCGGCCCGTACTCGATGATCACCCAGCAGCCGCTCGGCGGGAAGGCCCAGTTCGGCGGCCAGCGCTTCGGCGAGATGGAGGTCTGGGCGCTCGAGGCCTACGGTGCGGCCTACGCGCTGCAGGAGCTGCTCACGATCAAGTCCGACGACGTGCTCGGCCGCGTGAAGGTCTACGAGGCCATCGTCAAGGGCGAGAACATCCCCGAGCCGGGCATCCCTGAGTCGTTCAAGGTCCTCATCAAGGAGATGCAGTCGCTGTGCCTCAACGTCGAGGTGCGCTCGAGCTCCGGCGAGGAGATCGAGCTGCGTGAGACCGACGAAGACGTCTTCCGCGCAGCGGAAGAGCTCGGGATCGATCTCTCCAGGCGCGAGCCGGCTGGGGCTGATTTCGACTGAGCGCGGACATCGGGAACACGCCAGCGTTGGAAACAGTGGGACTGCACCGTCGCCCAAGGAACCAAGAGGAGGCGAGCGCGTAAGTGTTGGACGTCAACTATTTCGATGAGCTCCGGATCGGCCTTGCCACCGCGGACCAGATCCGCGCGTGGTCCAACGGAGAGGTCAAGAAGCCGGAGACCATCAACTACCGCACCCTGAAGCCTGAGAAGGACGGCCTGTTCTGCGAGCGCATCTTCGGGCCGACCCGGGATTGGGAGTGCCACTGCGGCAAGTACAAGCGCGTCCGGTTCAAGGGCATCATCTGCGAGCGCTGCGGCGTCGAGATCACCCGCTCGAAGGTCCGCCGTGACCGCATGGGTCACATCGAGCTCGCCGCTCCGGTGACCCACATCTGGTACTTCAAGGGTGTTCCGTCTCGGCTGGGCTACCTCCTCGACCTGGCGCCCAAGGATCTCGAGCGGATCATCTACTTCGCGGCCTACGTGGTCACGCGGATCGACGACGAGCGCCGGCACAAGGACCTGCCGGGCATCGCGAACGAGATGGAGGCCGAGAAGCGAGACATCGAGGCCTCGCGTGACGAGGACGTCAAGAAGCGGTTGAACGAGCTCGAGGGCCGCCTGAAGGAGCTCCAGGACGAGGGTGCGAAGGGCGCGCAGCTCACCGCCGCGAAGCGGGAGGCCCAGCGCGAGGTCGAGAAGATCCACGAGGCGGCGGGTCGCGAGACGCAGCACCTCGACGACGTCTTGGCCGCCTTCAAGAGCCTGAAGATGAAGCAGCTGGTGGCGGACGACAACGTCTACCGCAGCCTGCGCGAGCGGTTCGCCGACTACTTCGACGGCGGCATGGGCGCCGAGGCGATCAAGCGACTGCTCACCGATATGGACACGGTGGCCGAGGCCGACAACCTCAAGGAGATCATCGAGACCGGCAAGGGCACCAAGAAGCTCAAGGCGATCAAGCGTCTGAAGGTCGTCTCGAACTTCGCCGAGGGCCGGTCGCTGCCCACGGGCATGGTGCTCGACGCCGTGCCCGTGATCCCGCCTGACCTCCGCCCGATGGTGCAGCTCGACGGCGGGCGTTTCGCGACGTCCGACCTGAACGACCTGTACCGCCGCGTGATCAACCGCAACAACAGGCTGAAGCGCCTGCTCGACCTGCAGGCTCCCGAGATCATCGTGAACAACGAGAAGCGGATGCTGCAGGAGGCCGTTGACGCGCTGTTCGACAACGGTCGGCGCGGTCGTCCGGTCACCGGCCCGGGCAATCGGCCCCTGAAGTCGATCAGCGACATGTTGAAGGGCAAGCAGGGCCGGTTCCGTCAGAACCTGCTCGGCAAGCGCGTTGACTACTCGGGACGCTCCGTCATCGTGGTCGGGCCGGAGCTCCGGCTGCACCAGTGCGGGCTGCCCAAGCAGATGGCGCTCGAGCTGTTCAAGCCGTTCGTGATGAAGCGGCTCGTCGATCAGGCGTTGGCGCAGAACATCAAGAGCGCTAAGCGCATGGTCGAGCGCGCCCGGCCGCAGGTCTGGGACGTGCTCGAGGAGGTCATCCGCGAGCACCCGGTGCTGCTGAACCGTGCGCCGACGCTGCACCGGCTGGGCATCCAGGCTTTCGAGCCGGTGCTGGTCGAGGGTAAGGCGATCAAGATCCACCCGCTCGTGTGCTCGGCGTTCAACGCCGACTTCGACGGGGACCAGATGGCGGTGCACGTGCCGCTGTCCGCTGAGGCACAGGCCGAGGCGCGGATCTTGATGCTGTCGACCAACAACATCCTGTCCCCAGCGCACGGTCGCCCGATCGCGACGCCCACCCAGGACATGGTCCTCGGGCTCTACTACTTGACGTACGCGGTCAACGAGGAGCTCGACGACGAGGTCATCCCGGTGTTCGGGTCAGAGGCCGAGGCGCTGCTGGCGCTCGACGGTGGTCACCCGATCCACGACCCCATCAAGATCCGGCTCACCGGCAAGTCGCTGCCCAGCTCGCTGTTGCCCGAGGGCTATGACGCGGGCGCCGAGGGATGGGCCGGGCGCACGCCGGTGATCCGGACGACGATCGGTAGGGTGATCTTCAACGGCGCGTTCCCGAACGACTTCACGTTCCGGGACCACCAGGTGCTGAAGGCCGATATCGCGAGGCTCGTCGACGAGGTCGTGCACACGTATGACCGCGCGACGGTCGAGCAGGTGCTCGACAACCTCAAGAACCTCGGGTTCCACTACGCGACCCGCGCCGGCGTCACGATCGGCGTCGAGGACGTGACGACGCCTGAGGCGAAGGCGCGGATCCTCGACGATCACGAGAAGCGTGCCGCCAAGGTCGAGCAGCAGTTCAAGCGCGGGATCATCACCGACGACGAGCGTCGCCAGGAGCTGATCGAGATCTGGACCGAGGCGACCGACGAGGTCCAGAAGGCGATGGAGGCGCAGTTCACGCCGACGAACCCCATCTACATGATGGCCAACTCGGGCGCCCGCGGGAACGCGATGCAGATCCGCCAGGTGGCGGGCATGCGCGGCCTCGTGGCCAACCCGAAGGGCGAGATCATCCCGCGGCCCATCAAGTCCAACTTCCGCGAGGGACTCACCGTGCTCGAGTACTTCATCTCGACGCACGGCGCCCGCAAGGGATTGGCCGACACGGCGCTGCGCACCGCGGACTCCGGATACCTCACCCGGCGACTCGTCGACGTCGCACAGGAGGTCATCATCCGCGAGGAGGACTGTGGAACCGACCGGTCGATCCCGATCCGCGTGAACGTGGAGCGACCTGACGGCAGCGTGACCAAGCATTCCCACGTCGACACGTCGTTGTTCGGGCGTGTCCTCGCCGAGGACGTCAAGGTCGGCAAGACCGTGATCGCCAAGGCGGGGGAGGAGCTCTCCGACGAGCTGGCCGCCAAGGTGATCGAGTCCGGCGTGTTGGAGGTGCGAGCACGGTCGGTGACGACCTGCGAGGCCGAGATCGGCGTCTGTGCGATGTGCTACGGCCGCTCGCTCGCGACGGGCCGGATGGTCGACATCGGCGAGGCGGTCGGCATCATCGCCGCGCAGTCGATCGGCGAGCCGGGCACCCAGCTCACGATGCGGACGTTCCACACGGGCGGTGTCGCGGGCGAGGACATCACCCACGGCCTGCCGCGTGTGCAGGAACTGTTCGAGGCGCGGAAGCCCAAGGGCGAGGCGCAGATCACCGAGCTCGCAGGCGAGGTCAACGTCGAGGACGACGACGAGAAGCACGTGCGTCGGATCCGCGTCACCGATGAGACCGGCGACATGGTCGAGTACCCGGTGTCGTATCGGGCGCGTCTGACGGTGAGCACCGGCGACAAGGTCGAGGTCGGGCAACAGGTGACCGAGGGATCGGTCAACCCGCACGACATCCTGCGCGTCAAGGGTGTCCTGGCGCTCCAGCAGCACCTGAGCGACGAGGTACAGCTCGTCTACCGCTCCCAGGGCGTCACCATCCACGACAAGCACATCGAGTTGATCGCACGCCAGATGCTCCGCAAGGTGCACATCATCGAGCCCGGCGACACGGACTTCCTGCCGGGCGACCTGATCAACCGGCGCGTGTTCGAAGATCGCAACGGCGAGGTCGTCGAGGAGGGCGGTACCCCCGCGTCGGCGCGGCCGGTGCTCCTGGGCATCACGAAGGCGTCGCTCGCGACCGACTCGTGGCTGTCGGCGGCCTCCTTCCAGGAGACG
Source organism: Actinomycetota bacterium (assembly GCA_046734555.1). Taxonomy (GTDB): domain Bacteria; phylum Actinomycetota; class UBA4738; order UBA4738; family HRBIN12; genus AC-51. Next base: position 23,432 of record JBKPRM010000150.1, read on the forward strand.
ACGAAGGTCCTCACCGACGCGGCGATCGGCGGCAGGTCCGACCCGCTGCTCGGCCTGAAGGAGAACGTGATCATCGGCAAGCTGATCCCGGCCGGCACGGGCATGAACCGCTACCGCAACGCGCAGGTGCGGATCAAGCCCGAGGCGATCCCCGAGTACTGGCTCCAGCGGCAGAAGGAGCTGGCGGACGCCGCCGCCGACGTCGACGGCTATCGCGAGGGCGCGGAACCTGCCCTCGTCGGGCTCACCCGCGAGCAGGCAGAGCGGATGCTCGGGGGCGGCGCCGAAGAGTAAGCGACAGGTTCCACACGCGGTTCCGGAAGGGCCCCTTCGGGGGCCCTTCCGCGTTCCGAGCGGGCGTACCGTGCGTGCGCGATGCTCGGGGAGCTCTGCTCACCTCGGGAGCCGGCCGCTACGGCGCGATGTTCTGGTTCAGGTGGAACAGGTTTTCCGGATCGTAGGACCGCTTGACCTCCACCAGGCGATCGTAGTTCGGACCGTAGTTGGCACGGATCCGACCTTGATCGTCACCCGCCATGAAGTTGATGTAGCCGCCTTCCTCCGACAGTGGCGCCGTCGCCTCGTAGTAGTCGCGCACCCAGGAGATGTTGGCCTCGTTCTGAGCCGGGTCGGGCCACATGCCTGCGATCACCGTCGCGAAGTTCGCCTCGCGATGCGCGAACGCGGTGTCGGTCGCCCCGACCCGATGTGCTGCACCATCGATCGGGTAGATGTGCACGGTGGAGTTCACCACCGGCACGTCGGGACCGTGTCGCAGGTGCGCGTCGATGATGTCGTCGGTGAGTTCCGTGACGAAGTTCGCCTTCCAGTAGTGCTGCAGACCCGGTGGGACGAGCGCGTCGAACGCCGCGTTGAGCGCCGCGTACGGCATCGCCCCGACGTGTTCGGCGACCACGGGGGCGACGTCGCGGATCGGCTTCAACATCGCCTCGCCCTGCTCGATCGGCCCCGCCCAGCAGGCGACGAACGCGAGCAGCGTGTCGCCGTGGCGCTCCTCGGGGATGAAGGGCAGTGGCGGGGCGATCTGGTATGCGGGGAAACCGCCGAACTCCTCGGGCGCGTCGGCGATGAACGCGCGGTACCACTCCAGCACCTCGCGAGCGTCGTCGAGCTCGAAGAACATCGGTCCCCCGTAGATCTCCTGGAGCGGGTGCAGTCGGAACTCGAGTGCAGTGACCACGCCGAAGTTGCCGCCGCCGCCGCGGAGCGCCCAGAAGAGGTCCTCGTGCTCGCGATCGTTCGCTGTGACGGTGCGCCCCTCGGCGGTCACGACTTCCGCAGAGACGAGGTTGTCGATCGACAGGCCATGGCCGCGAGTGAGGTAGCCGATGCCGCCGCCGAGCGTGAGGCCAGAGACGCCCGTCGTCGAGATGATGCCGCCGGTCGTGGCCAGGCCGTGAGCGCCGGTCGCGTCGTTGAAGTCGCCCCAGGTGGCGCCCCCCTCCGCCCGAGCGGTTCGGGCGCCCGCGTCGACGGTGACCGTCCGCATCGTCGACAGATCGATCACGACGCCGCCGTCGTTCGTGCCGAATCCCGCCACGCCGTGGCCACCGCCGCGAACGGAGAGGTCGATGCCTGCGTCGCGCGCATGGTTGACCGCTGCCGTCACGTCGGAGACCGCGGCCGGTCTGACGACCGCCGCCGGCCGCTTGTCGATCATCGCGTTGTAGACGGCACGTGCCTCGTCATAGCCCTCGTCGTCAGGTGTGACGACGACGCCCTGGACCTGGTCGCGGAGCTGCTCGATGTTCGTCGTTCCCATCGTGAGACCCTCCTCGGTTCCGCTCGGACCACCGGACCGTAGGCGCCAGGCGTGTGACGGGTCGTGTGACGCAGGACACCTTGTCGCGAGCCCTCGGCGAGGTGAGGATGCTGGTCATGGCCACCGAGGTGCAGCTCCTTGGGCCGCCGATCGTCACTCGCGATGGCGTGGTCCACGCGGCGCCACGTGGACGCAAGGTCTGGGGGCTGCTCGCCTACCTCGGGCTGGCCGAGCAGGCGCCGACACGGCAGCTGTTGATCGACCTCCTGTTCCCCGACGCCGAGGACCCCGCCAACGCACTGCGATGGAACCTGTCCGAGCTCCGGCGATTGCTCGGCGGCCCGGGCACCGTTGGGAGCGGGAACACGGTGGAGCTCCGGCTGCCGGCGCGTTCTCGGATCGACGTCCTCGTGTTGCAAGCGGGAACGTCGGCCGCAGCCGTCAAGCTGCCCGGACTCGGGCGTGAGCTCCTCGAGGCGGTGCGGATCGACGCGACACCGGGGTTCGATGCTTGGCTGCTCGCGCAGCGCCGCCGTATCGCATCCCTCAGCGGGGCGGTGCTGCGCGAGGGTGCCTTGCAGGCCCTCGCGGCGGGTGACCCTGCTGCCGCGATCGGGTTCGCGACGCGGCTCGTGGGCGCGGACCCGTTGAACGCCGACGCCCACGTGTTGCTCGTGCGGAGCTTCGCCGCCGCCGAGGACGAGACCGCGGTGCAGGATCAGTTCGTGGCCTCCCGGGAGCTCTTCCGTGAGGAGCTCGGGCTCGATCTCGCGGGCGAGTTGTACGAGGCCGCGCGCATGGCACCCCGTGGTCCCGCGACCGCACGGCTCGGCGCGGCGGCCGCGCGCGCGATGATCGAGTCGGGCGAGGCCGCCGTCGGCGCGGGCGCGATCGATGCGGGTATCCGTGAACTTCGCGAGGCGGCAGAGACGGCGGCCGGCGATCCGGCGATCGAGGCGATCGCATGGTGCGCGCTCGGTTCCGCCCTCGTGCACGCGACGAAAGGGCGCGATGAGGAAGGGGCCGCCGCACTGCACCGCGCGATCCGGGCTGCCGGGTCGGTGGGGGATCGTCGCACGCTCGCCGCGGCCCACCGCGAGCTCGGCTACGTGGAAGTGCTCCGTGCGGCGTACGCCCGCGGTGCCGTCCAGCTCCGCCGGGCAG